>JBDRQZ010000066.1:0-3391 GCA_043826025.1 bacterium
GAGCTCCACCGCATAATCGGCGTGTGGGTCGGCGGCAAGTTTGCTTTGCGCCAATTCATCGATCCGCTGCAATTTCAGTCGGGGATGCGTTCCGGCGCCATCGGTATCAGATGGCACGCCGGCAAGACCGCGTTTCGCGACGAACTCGCTACGCTGTCGCAGCCAGTTTATCGTCGTGCTGTCAATCGGAAACACCCCAGCCAGGGCACCCCATTCGGTCGTCATATTCGCAATTGTCAAGCGCTGCTCGATTGACAGCGATGCTACTCCATCGCCGACAAACTCCACCGCATGGTTGAGCACCTGATCCTGGTTGAACAGGCCGCAGAGCGTAATGATCACATCCTTGCCGGAAACACCCGGTTGTAATCTGCCGCGCAACTCGACCCTCGCCACCGGCGGCACCTGCCACCAGGTGCGCCCAGTCGCCCAGATCGCGGCGGCGTCGGTGCGCACAATCGGCGTACCCAGACAGCCGAGCCCGCCATACATGTTGGAGTGACTGTCCGAGGCGACGGCCACCGTCCCGGGCCACGCGTAACCCTCTTCGCACATGATCTGATGCCCAATCCCGCGCCCGGCCGGGTAGAAATCAATCCCCATCTCCCTGGCGAACGCCTCAATCTTGGCGTATTTCGCGAGATTCTCCGCGCTCTTGTCCTGCACGTTGTGGTCCAGGGTGAAGACAATCTGTCGCGGGTTGGCGACTTTCTTCGCACCAATGCTTTTGAACTTGGGGATCACCGCGCCGCTGTTGTCATGGGTCATCACATGCGCCGGCCGGATCGACAAGTAGTCGCCGCTGTAGACCGCATGCCCCGCCTCCAGATCGACCGCAAAGCGCTGCGCTATTTTCTCAACCAGATTCTGTGCCATTGTCAGTTTACCTCTTCAGAAACTCAGTAATAGTGGGCGGCACATGTCCACATGTGCCCCGAATTCTGACGAAGAACGGGCAGATGTGGACATCTGCCGCGCACTTGCGGCTGATCCCAGGGCAGGCAGATCTGGAGATCTGCCGCACCCTCGTCGAGCCGCTTGTGCAGAAAGTATCCTGCAGCCGGGTACTTGTCAAGCTGAGCCGGAGGCTGCTAGTGCGAATTCGGTTTGAAGGGAAAACGTGTCAGGAAATCACCCGCCGCGGCCTCCAGCAGCCTCAGAAAACCAACCAGAATCCGTGCGGTAACCCCCCAGATCGTGTGCCCTTGATAGTCGAAAAAGTAGACAGTGATTTCATGGCCGCGATAGATCCTCTTTTCGGCGCGGCAATTGTCACTGTTCAGAAAGAAGGAGAGCGGTACTTCCAGAAGTTCGGCGATCTCGGTTTCGCTGCGATGGAATTCGTAAGGATAGGGAATCATCCCGACGAATGGAGTGATGATGAAGTCGGTGACTGAGATCAATTGGTCGAGCTGCCCCAGGATTTCGACATCCGCCGCTCTGACCGCAACCTCTTCCTCTGTTTCGCGCAGGGCAGTTGCCAGCATGTCGGGATCATCCGGCTCGCGCGTTCCCCCGGGAAATGAGATCTGGCCCTTGTGCGCCTCAACCTGATCGGTGCGCACGGTCAGCAGCACATGAAGCTCGTCCTCTTTCAGGAATAGCGGAATCAACACCGCCGCCGGAACCAGATGCTCCTCCGACCAAATCTGCGGCTTGTGCGCCTGAAGGATTGTCTTTATCTGTGACTTAGTCTCGTTCATTGGTCGCCCTCAATCCGAGGAAATCCAGTGTCCGGCGCAGCCCGGCAAATGTCGCCCGCTTCACCGCCCGACCGGCAAAGAGCCGCTCATAGGTTTGCTGATCCAGTTCCCGCCATTGCTCGATCGTCAATCTCAGCAACTCCGGGTGCGGTTCAAACGTCGGCTCCTCATGCTGCCGCGACCAGCGATTGTGCGGACAGACTTCCTGACAAATGTCACAGCCAAATACCCGGTTTTCGAGTTTACCCGTAAACTCCAGCGGTAGTCCACCATGATATTCGATAGTAAGATAAGAAATACAGCGCCTCGCATCAAGCACCCGCCCCTCGAGAATCGCCCCGGTCGGGCAGGCATCGATACAGAGTCGACACTTGCCGCAGAGGTCGCGCGATTCGGGTGCGTCATAATCCAGTTCGCAATCGACCAGAAGTTCGGCGAGCAGAAAGTAACTGCCAGCTTTGCGACGGATCAACATCCCATTCTTGCCGATCCAACCGAGCCCGGCGCGGGTAGCCCAGGCGCGTTCCAAGATCGGTGCCGAGTCCGTGAAACCGCGCCCCTGAATATCGCCCACCCGTTCCCGGATGAATTCGAGCAGCGTCTGGAGTTTCTTGCGCACTACCCGATGGTAGTCCTTGCCGTAAGCGTAGCGCGCAATCTTCGGCGCTGCCTTATCCTCCGGCAGCTTGTCAGTATAGTAGTTGTGCATCAGCGAGATCACAGTCCTCGTGCCCGGCAAGAGCTTGCGCGGATCGAGACGCTTGTCGAACCATTCTTCGAGATAGCGCATCTCCCCCTGATATCCCTGCCGCAGCCATTTCTCCAGCCGAGGCGCCTCCTCCTCCAGGAAGTCGGCGCGGGCGACACCGCAGAAGCTGAAGCCAAGCTCCTGTGCCTTGCCCTTGATCAGGTTTGTGATCGCCAATTTGTCCAACTACTACCTCGGCTACTTCCGTCGCAATTGGTTCGTATTACCTATACTATGCAATCAACCGCAAATCAGGGAGAACAATTGTGGATATTCTGAATCCGGAAATCAGTCGCTATCTCGAGCAGCTTACGCCTGAACGCCCGCCGGTGTTGCAGGAGATGGAAGCCTATGCGCGCGAACACAAGTTCCCGATTATTGGACCCCAGGTCGGGCATTTCCTCCAGCAATTGGTAATCCTCACGGACGCTAAACGCATTTTCGAGATGGGTTCCGGCTATGGCTACAGCGCGCTCTGGATGGCCCTGGCAATGGGCAGTGGTGGCAGGATCGAGTGTTGCGAGTTCGATTCGGCGAATATCGAGCGGGGTCGTCAGTGGCTCGCCCTAGCCGACGTTTCTGACAAAGTCGCATGGCATCAAGGCGATGCGCGCGAGGCGATCAAAGAGACTCAAGGCCCGTTCGATATCATTCTCAACGATATCGACAAAGAGTGGTATCCCGAAGCTCTCAGACTCGCCTGGCCAGAACTTCGACCCGGCGGTGTGATGGTCACGGACAATGCGCTGTGGAGTGGCCGGGTGGTCACTCAAAACCCGCCTGCTGAATCAACCGTGGGAGTGCGGCAGGTCAACCTGGATGCATATGCCGTCGGGGAGGGGGTGGCGTCATTGCTGCCCTTGCGCGACGGCTTGCTGGTAATTACCAAAAAACGAGCATGACAAGACCGCTAGTCTACTATGACGCGGGCTGCAACTTG
>JBDRQZ010000067.1:0-4605 GCA_043826025.1 bacterium
GCGGCCGCGACCGGCGCGCGCAGAGAGAATCTCGATGGCTGGGTCCTCCGCCGGCCCCTTGAGCGACAGTTCCACCTCGCCGAATCCCAGCGAGCGAATTTGTCGCCGAGTGTCTTCCGCGATATCGAGCAGCCGGGCATCATCGCCCGAAACCACGCCGGTCACCCGCAGGTCGAGATTGCTGTCAAAACCGACCCTGCCCTCCAGCCCGTAGCGCTCGCGATCGCTCGTGAAATCCAACTCACTGAAATACAGCTCCAGATCGCCAATCGCAAAACCTGCGGTCAGATCGCTGATCGATTCCCGGGGCACAAGATCGAAACCCAGTTCTCGTTTGACCCGTTCCCGGGTGGTAAAACGGGACAACCGACCCTGCATCATCGTCAGGCTACCGGCGGCATCGAGCGAAGTCAGGATATCGGCCTCACTGGTACCGACACCTTTGAACTCGGCCAGCATCCGAGTGGCGCCGAACAGATGGTCACCGAATCCGGTGCAGCGCTGCAACAGGCTGTTGATCTCGAAGTCCTGCGCTGAAACCTGCAGCTCCCACTCAGGCGAGCCCTCGCCGCTGTAGTCGAAAATCGCCTCGCCGGTCGCGCGGCCGCCATAGATATCCGCGGTCAGCGAGTCGAGATGCAGCACGCGGCTGAGCAGAGTCAGCCGTCCGTAAAGTTCCTGCAGTGGAAATCCGGCGAACAGCGCGTTCTCGCAGTAGAAAGTGCCGCCGCCATCGAACAAAGGGAATCTCGCCACCAGCGGCAACGCGGTCAGAGTGTCGGACTCCTCGGTCTGCGGGGTCGCGGTCAGCAGGTTGAAATCGAGATTGTCGCCGGTCAGGCTGAATTCAAAGAAGGGTCTGGTCTCCGGCTCGCCACCGCTGGCCAGCCAGGGGGTAAAGCCGTTGATTTTGCCGGTGACATGGAATTCACTCTCGCCGCAACGTAGCCCCAGATTCTGGATCTGCAAATCCCGGCCCAGTAACTGGCAGCTCAGGTTGAGCGACTCCACCGGATATGGCAAACCGGGCAGCGGTCCAGAGAGCTGATCGAACATCACCGAGCCTAACAGCCGCAGATTCTCACGCTCGCGCAACCGCGCAAAGCCGGAGAGATCGACCTCGACCCGCCCGCCGAGATCGCTTGCCGACTCCAGTTGGAACAGCTTGCCCAGCACTTCCGCCTCGGCATTGAAACGAAGCTCCGCCGAGAGATTGAGGTCGCCGAAATTGTCGACTGCCAATCGACAGGCGGCGGGCGCATCGCCGATGGTGGCATCCTCGGTGTAAAATGAAATCGACCGCGAGTTGAAATTCAGTTCCGCCAGCTTGATCTCAATTTCAGTGTCAAGTCGGCGGGCCTTGGCCTGAAAATCGGTGAGCGTCAATTTGCCGCGCAGATTGTCGGCCCGCGGATCGGCAAAGAGCCCCTTATATGCGGCATCGAGCCGTAGGTCCCCACGCAGTTCGACATCGCGCAGGAAGGTCATGGGCGCAAACAGCGCCGAATTTTCGAGATTTTCCAGGCGCACCCGGGGCGCCATCAGCGCCAGATCGACATTCGGCGAAGTGGAGAAATCGAGAATCCTGCCCTGCAGGCGGGCTTTGAGATCGGCGGCGGTCAGGTTGCAGAACTCCACCCTAACCGAATCGCCCCCGGTGTAGTAAAGGAAGCTGAACTCCGCGCCCAATTGGGCGGGATAGATTTGCAGGTCCTCGATCTCGGTTGAGAGCAGCAGTGAGTCGACCTCCAGCCGGCCTTCCAGCACCTGCCGTTCCTTGCCAAAGAGCCGACCCCGGTAGTCGATCCGCCCTACCGCCACCTTGACACCAGCCGAATCGAACCGCCAGATCACTCGTCCGTCGCGAATCACGAACTCATCGAAATCAAGCAGCGCCTCAAGCGCCTGCCCATCGCCGGGTGCCCCGATAGTCGTGTCCGCGACATTGTAGTTGGTCTCGCCATCGACATTCTTGATCAGATAAAGCTCAGGTTGATGCAGGATCAGTCGCGCAAACTCGATCTTGCCACGCATCAGGGAGGGCAGTCGCACGGTGCAGTCGAGGTGATCGATGGTCAGGAAGTTTTCGCGGTCGAACCCGGGATCATTCTTGACCCGCACATCATGCAGCCGCACCCCTATCCCGGTAAAGACCGTGAATTCAACATCGCCATACTCGACCTGCCGCTGGAAAGTCTCCTCCAGATGCGGCACCAGTGTCTCGACGATCTTGTCCGGACCGTAGAAGAGTTTGACTAGGGCGGCGATCACCAGCAGTAACACCACCGCCACTGCAATCGTCCAGCCAATTACCGATTTGAGCTTCATCGCCTCCCTGCGACTAATGTTCCGGCCCCCTGACGGCGCTAGATCTCCAGGGTGCCGCCATATTTCATCACGATACACTGAGTGCTCATACCTTTGACCAGTTTGGTAAAGTCATTGAGATCCTGCTTGATCACATCAAAGGTGTCATAGTGCATCGGCACAACTTTTTTGGGCTTCAAAAACTCCACCGCCTTGGCAGCATCGACCGGCCCCATCGTGAAATTGTCACCCACCGGCAAGAGCGCCAGGTCGAGATCATTCATCTCGCCGATCAACTGCATGTCCATAAACAGCCCGGTGTCGCCGGCATGGTAAATCGTTTTGCCGTCGATATTGATCAGCGCCCCGGCGGGATTACCGCCATAACCTTCGCCATCGGGCAAGGTCGAGCCATGATGCGCAATAGTAAGCTTTACCCAGCCGAACGGAAACTTGGCGCGGCCGCCGATATGCAGCGGATGCGCTTTGAGTCCCTGCTTGGTGGCATATTGATATAGCTCGAAGTTGCTGATAATCAGGGCATCGTTGGCCTTGGCAATCGCCGTAGTGTCGCCCCAGTGGTCGCCATGACCATGCGTGACTACGATGAAATCGGTTTTGACATCGGCGGGTGTCTTGGCGGCGGAGGGATTGCCCTCCAGAAACGGATCGACGATTATATTGTGCTTGCCGTCGGTGATTTCAAAACAGGAATGACCATGATAGGTTAGTCTGACCATTGTAACCTCCCGCTATCGGTTAACAGTAATCATCATACACGCTTTATACGAAATCATAGAGCTTCCGTTTCCACTCGCCGGTTTTCGGCGATTTGAAAAGTACGAGATTTTGATGGATTCGGGAAGATAAAAGGAGTCTATGCCCTACTCAGTGGCTAGAGTAATTCTCTCGACTAGCGGGACGGCCGCCCTGACACCAAGACGGAGGAGTTCATTGACCACGCCCTCCAACTCCGTTCGAGGGAGATCCGTTGCAGGCATTTCCTCAATGTGGTGAACGATCTCGCTGAAAGAGTGCGAATCAGGGCTCTCACATCCAACCAGAAGGTGCCTGTATAGTCTCAAGATATCTGAGGGGCTTTGCCCTGACAGGTTACTCTTTCTCAAGTGCCAAAACGGCAAGTGGTCCGCTAACTTGGAATCAATCTGTGTGATTACTTCCACGAATTCCGGGAAAACACAGACTAGATGTTCTACCATATTAGCAATCTCGGTGTACTCTTGGGGCCCGACCGTGCTGCCGCCATTGGAAGCTCTAGACTGGAGATAATCACGGAGCCATCGGTTCCAGGTCGACTGCCGCCCGTTTTCAGGCAGACCTTTCAGGCGGAGGCTGAGGAAGCGGGTCCAGGTCTTCATTGCAGATTCTGGCATATTGGATACGACATGATCGAGATACCCACTTGCTACCGGGTCTTTCTCCAGGAAAGCTCTGACAGCGAGATGCTCGACCAGGCGGCTTGGCAGTTCTTTTCCCGCGTTGTGATAGTGGGCAACACTCTCGAAATAATGTCTCTCAAGCGCGATAGCTAGTCGCATACTGAATCTAGGTGGGCCAAGATAGCCGCTCCAAACCTGATCAGCACGATCTGCGTCTCGTGACCAAGAGAATACCGGAACCAGTTTCCGCTCCCCCCAGTCATTGTCAATGTCGTATAGCCACGCTGCTTTCTCGCCTATTACCACACGGGCAACTTCCGAGGAGCAATCTTCCGACTCCAACACGCGTTCAAACCGTCTCCGATACATCATTGGTATGCCGCTGATCCTTCCACCGCCAGCCACCTGCCTGCCCTGGAGAGCAGCCAGCCACATTCTCGCAACTCGACCAGCGGGGTGCTCCAGAGACTTGTGAGCCCAATCCTCCTGCCCAGATTGCGCGGGTGAAGTCCTGGGCAATCCTTCCCAGATCGAGTCACTCAGCTTGAGAAGCGATCTCACGGAGTTTGCAGATAGCTCGTTGTAGCGACTTTGCAATAGCTCCTCGGCCGAACGCAGTACTGACACAAGCAAGTCTGCTTCTCTTGGGACTCCGGGCAGAATCCTGCAGAGCCGCCCTAATGATCGAGGGTCCAGCCCATCTACCGGAATGCTCATGAGCAACGTGTACCAGGTGTCGTTCTTGTTGTGGTTAGCACGTAACAACTGAGTCGCAAGTTTCACAGCCCAATCCGGGTCCGCTGTGGCGATCGCATTCATCGCGTCGAGAAGTCCTTCTCTCGTTGGACCCTCCTGACCCTCTGACGTGAAGGAGTCTAGGAGCTCTGCGACTTTGGAT
>JBDRQZ010000068.1:0-2084 GCA_043826025.1 bacterium
CGCCCGCGGGTCGAGCACGCTCGACCCCTACAGCTTCGAATCAACCAGTTGCGGCAGGTCTTTCGCGAGTTTGCTAAAACGAGCGTGTGACCTGCCGCGTTTGCTTAAGCGTCAAGCGACATATCCCAGTAGATTCTGGATATAACGCCCGACACAGCAAACCGATGTACTGACTTCTGTACCCCACCCAGAGCTGAATGCGTTAGCGTTCTGCGTCGGGTGGGTTTCTGTTGATGGGACTGTCCCACCTGACGCTCCGCACTACCGTGTTCCGCTCTAGGTGGGGTACTGAGTTCTGCAACCCGGACCAAGGGGCCGGCAGCTGTGGACATCTGCCGAGCACGTGAGTTCGTCACCCTGGCGCAGGCCAGGGTCCATGGGGTGAATTTGAAGCAGGGCGTAAATCCTCCGAAATAATCCTGACTGCTCGAAATAGAGCTAACTGCCACTCGAGGTTGCATGGGCCCTGGCCTGCGCCAGGGCGACAAAGCATGGCCTTTGCCGCTTTCAGCAGATCCCGCATCAGTTGTGGGGCAGATGTGGACATCTGCCGCCCACCAGTTATTTCCTGATTCCTCCCCGGATTTCCCGTTAAAGTTTTCCGTCTCAGTCCGATACAGAATGTGTCAGAACGAACGGTTCGTTTTGGCACTTTCACACTGAAAGGGCAGAGATCGCGGGACGTGTATGGAGCAGTCAGAAACAGCGAGACGGCAGGAGTCGCGAATTACCTTCGAGTTCGACGAGCGACCTGAATATCACTTGAGCGAACAGATCGCGCATCGCCTGCGCAATCCCCTGACGACGATCATGTCCTGTTGCAGTCAACTGATCGCCTCAGATGAAACGGAATTTTCCGAGAGTGACCATAAGTTTCTCGAATGGATTGCGGAGGCGGCGGAACAACAGGAAGAGACAATCAAGCGCTTTGTCAGAGCCTTTGGTCCGCTGCATGCCGCCCCACGGGTGTGCGATCTGGCGCAGGCGGCGTTGCGGGTCAGCAAGCTGCTAAAACCTGACGAGCATACCCGACTAATAGTTGCGCTGCCGCCGCAGGAGCTGAAGGCAGTTGCCGATTACGATCTGATCCATGAACTGCTGGGCGAACTGCTCAACAACGCGATCGAAGCGAAATCTACCGAGATCAGAATCACTGCCGGAGTGGCCGGCGGCCAGGTCTGGCTGCGGATCGCCAACCTGCCGACAGTGGATCGCGCCAACTGGCAAGCCCGTTATGGCGAGCCCTTTTTCACCACCAAGCCGGGACATTCCGGTCTGGGGGCGAAAATCGCCCACCGTCTCGCCGACCTGCTCGGCGGCAGTATCAAGCTCGACAAACAGGATGATGAGGTGGCAGTGACTCTGTCGCTGCCCCATTCCGATACAGGCGACAGCTCTCCCGAGAAAGGACTTTGGTATGCCGAAGATTCTGATAGTTGACGATGATCCCCAACTCTGCAACATTCTGCGTAACTTATTGGAACACCAGGGCCATCAGATTGAAACGGCCGAGACGATGACGGCGGCCAATTCAGTGATGGATGAGGCGCTTTTCGATCTCGTCGTCACCGATCTGATGCTGCCGGATGGCTCCGGCATCGATATCATCAAAAAGATCTCCTCCACCACACCGGACACCTCGGTAATCATGCTTACCGGTCACGGTTCGGTGGACACCGCGGTCGATGCGCTTAAACTGGGCGCCGCCGATTATATTACCAAGCCCTTTAATAATGATGAATTGCTGACGACCATCGACCGGGCGCTGGAGGCGGGCCGGTTGCGGGCCGAAGTGAAACACCTGAGACGGGCGTTTCAGGAGTCGTTTAATTTCGACAGTATCATCGGAAACTCCATCGCGCTCAAGAAACTGATCGATGTGGTCAAACAGGTCGCGCCGCAGGATATCAACGTCCTGATCCAGGGGGAATCGGGCACCGGCAAAGAGCTGTTTGCCAAAGCGATCCACAACAATTCGCCGCGAGCCACGAGCAAGTTCGTGGCGATTAACTGCTCGGCGATGCCCGATCTGCTGCTGGAATCGGAGTTGTTCGGGCATGTGCGCGGCGCCTTCACCTCGGCGA
>JBDRQZ010000069.1:0-4734 GCA_043826025.1 bacterium
ACCTGAAGAAAATGTTCAATCAGCAGCATGATGTCACTAGGGCGTTCTCGCAGTGGCGGCAGCAGGAGTTCCACTGTCTGAATCCGATAGTAAAGGTCCTGACGAAACTTGCCGGCAGCGATCAGCTCTTTGAGATTCGCATTGGTCGCAGCCACCAGTTTGAACTCAACCTGAATCGTCTCGTTGCTGCCCAGACGCTCGAAGCCCTTGCCCTCGAGCACCCGCAGCAGTTTCGCCTGAGTGTTGATCGGCATCTCGGCGATCTCATCGAGAAACACCGTACCCCCATCGGCCGCTTCAAACTTGCCCTCTCTGCCCAGAACGTCGGTCACCGCTTTCTTCGCGACGCCGAACAACTCCGACTCGAGCAAGGAGCCTTCGAGAGTCGAGCAGTTGAGCATGACAAAGGGCCCATCCGCGCGATTCCCTTCGCGGTGAATCAGCTCGGCAATCAATTCCTTACCGGTGCCGCTCTCTCCCAGAATCAGCACCGGCGTGTCAGCCCGGGCAATCGTCGGCAGAATACCAAGCAGCTTCAGCATCGTTGGATCTTCTGTGATGATCGGCATGCGAATTCCATGTGCTTCGAGCTGCTTGCTCGCCTGGGAGACGCTGGTCTTGAGATTCCGCAGGTGGCGCGCTTTGTCAACCGCGATCGCCACGAAATTGCCGAGCACATCCATCAACCTGTGATCTTCGCTGGTGAAAAGTCCGGACAGCGTGTGGTGATCGAGGTAGAGGGCGCCGAATCCTGACCCCTGCAGCACCAGCGGGATGCAGGCTACCGAGAGAATATTGTGCATGATGATGCTCTTGTAACCCCGTGTCGATTCATTCTGGGTGGCGTCGTTGATCAAGCATGGTTCTCTGCTGTCGTAGACCGACTTGACCACGGTATTGCTGATCGCCGCGATGTCTTTGAGACTCTGGGTGTCGCATTCGGAAGCCGCTTCGACTCTCAACTTGCCATCGGCGCGATCGGCAATCAACAACACGGCTCGTTCAGCGCCGGTTAGGCGGAGCGCCGTCTCCAGAATCTTGTTCAGGACGTGTCGATAGTCGGCAAGCGAATTGAGCAGAGAACTCAGCTCCACCAGCGCTGTCAAAGTGCCGGTTGTCTCTGAGGTCCGCTGTTTTAACGCCTTGAGTTTCTTTTCCGCCTCCGCTTTTTTGCCGGCGTTGCCGAGGCCGGCCTGTAGTTCGGCAACGCGGTTCAAGAAAGCCGCGGCCAGCTTAGGATTGCTCTGCTGGTACTCCTTCGAGAGCAGCAACGCCACCGGGATTGCCTCGGGCAGTTGCTCGGCGCGCACTAGTGACGTAAAAGCTTCTTTCAGGATATCCAAGGCAGCATCACCTTCTGCTCTTGCCTCGCGATACCTGAAGAGAAGCAAGGTCGCAGCGGAAAGGGTTCCCAGGTCTTGCTCCAAAAGCGATTTTGCCGTCCCGAGCAATTCCCAGTTGGCCGCCTCAGCGAAGTACGAATCGCGGCTTAGTAACAGGAACGCCCCCTTGGCGACGCCAAAGCGATAACCGATGTCAATGCATCTCTGCAGAACCGATGCCGCTTGACTTAAATCGGGTTTCGCTCTCCGCTCGGCATCGATGTTGAATAATTCGAATTCCGCGTCAAGGGACATCAGTGAGTCATCGAGTTCACGGAAGGTCCGAAGCGCCGTACTGATCAGTTCCTCGGCCTGATCGAAGTTGCTTCGGCGTGATTCGATCATTCCCAGATAAAGGTCGGCTCGTGCCATGAATCCCGCGTGTCTGGTCTTCGCCAGCAACCGTCTCGCCGAGAGCAGCAGGCTCTGGGCCTTGTCGAATCTGGACCGTCTGAATTCGATCCAGCCCCAGCGCAAGGTGGCGAGGCCGATTCCATGCTGGTTTCCGGTCACGATGTTGATACTCAGATACTGCGAGATGTGACGTTCAGCGTTACTGTATTCCCCGAGAAACGCATAGCAGCTTGACAGCACGCGATGCGCAAATGCAGCCCGGACCGGATCGTTGGACTCGCTGGTCAGTTTCAACGCCTGTTCGGCATGTTCGATACAGTTTGAATAGTCGCCCAAATCCAACTCGGCACTTGCCAGATTGTTGAGCAAAGCGATTCGGAGAGAAATCCTGTCTACTTTGGCGGCGACCTGCAAGCCTTCCAGAAAAAGCTGCCTCGCCTCCAGCGCCTTGCCCATCTCGACGTAAGTCGTAGCCAGCATGTTGCAAGCGCGGGCATGGCTCAGTTCGAGTCCCTTGGCGGCGGCATAATCCTTGATTTCCTGAAGTCCGACCAGACATCCGGCTGGGTCGCCTGCAGTGCGGCGGAAGGTGAGTTTGCGGATCCGGATATGCAAGGCAATCTCTTCCAACCCGGACGCTTCCGCCTGCGCCAGAGCGGCATCAAGGAATTTCATGCGTCGCGCGAAATTCTCCCCACCCACATTCATGTCTGCCAGTTCCAGGAACATTGTAGCTCGACCTTCCGGCGACAAGGAGTTGGATTCGAGACTACGTTCATAGTACTGATTCGCAAGTTGTACATAGCCGAGTGATTTGTAGAGTCTCGCGACCTCCGTCTGCACCCCGGCAGTGTTCCCCTCGGAGATAGCCGGCTCCGGCTGATCGGCAAGCGGCCGCAACACGGTGAGCGCTTTGATGACCTCGCCACGGTTTGCCACCGCCAGGCCATATTCGTACAGCTCACGTCGATCACCTGCCGTCGTCGCTCGGGGTTCATCGCGGAAATGCTCTCTGAGCCAGTCTGCCGAGTAGAACTTACGGAGTTGATCTTCGCGAAACTGAAGTCGCCAGAAATCTCCGAGATACTCCTGCTCCGCTTCCTGGAGCATTCCTCTGAGCGACCTGGTCACAGCCAACGGAGATTTCGAAATTGCGAGCTGGGCATCTCTGAGCACTTCCGCAGGCACCCCGATCAGCTTCGCGTTCTCCCGCACAACTTCGGTGAGATCGACCCGACGTTTGGCCCGCAATCCAAAGAGATACCAGGACTTCAGGGAGTCCCAGATCAACTTCTTGTCGTAAGCGGCCAGCCGCGCCTCACTAAAGCCGAACTCCGCCTCCAGGGCGCTACCCAGATAGTCCGGCCGCTCCAGCGGATCGCGTTTCACCAGCTCTTTGGCAAAGCGGGCCACGCGGCGCAAGTCCTCGGGAAGTTCCTCTGTCTTGATCTCGATTCCTTTGAGTCCGTTCTCCAGAGCCTCGTGGAGAGAACCCCTCTCCTTGCGAGACCCAGCGGCGATCAGATCGAGGAGCATCACGCCGAGCGAGTAGTGGTCGCTCTGGGGTAGGATTACATGACCTAACAGCAATTCGGGTGCAATGTAGCTGAGTGTCCCGGCTACGATTTTGTCCGGTCTCGTGCCGGCGAGTTGGGCAAAATCGAAATCGATCAGCAGGAGCGATTGCCTCGATCCGGTGGAGATCATGAAGTGCTCAGCCTTGAGGTCGCAGTGAACCACACCCATCGCATGGATGAAATCAAGCACCGCGCAGATTCCGGGTAACAAGACCTCGTAGGACTCGCGAAAACGCTGAGGCGAGAGTGGTTGCCAGCGCTCCGGAGAAAGATAGGGATAGACCGCTCGCGGCTCG
Organism: bacterium; assembly: GCA_043826025.1. GTDB lineage: Bacteria > Zixibacteria > MSB-5A5 > CAIYYT01 > CAIYYT01 > JBDRQZ01. Next base: position 3,610 of record JBDRQZ010000069.1, read on the forward strand.
GGCTCCATGTCGACAAAGAGCGGCTGCAGAATGCTCGGATGACGGATGCGGCTGAAGAGCGCACGGGCGCCGACCAGCAACGCTTTGGCTTGTGAGGTCTGAGTTGCTCGAGTCGTGCAGGGACGCTTCAGAAAAACATCGCGGCCGGAGTCCGCCACGGTAGCCAGCCAGGCTTCGAATAGCTCTCCTACTGACAGTCTCTGGCACAGAACGATGTCAGGGCCCCCAGCATTAGTTCTGCCGCTTTCTCCCATTCATCCTCACTCTGATTCGGCACATCTCCCCTACCTTCCAATTAACACCAAGAGCCGCATTATTTCAAGATGTTTACTAACCTCTCGCGAAAGAGTCTTTCACTTTTGGATTAGAAATACTGGATGGTGCCAAAATCTGTCACTTCCCTGAATAAATTACCGCTGAGGGGGTTGGCTGGTGAACTTGATAGAAGGAGGCCTTGATGGCTCAATTCGAGATTTACAGAGATGTCTCTGGCGAATACCGCTGGCGCTTCAAGGCGTCAAACGAGCTGATACTAGCAGTGTCTTCAGAGGGATACAAGACAACTTCTGGCTGTCAACATGCAATCGGCTTACTCATGAAGGAAGCTTCCGACGCGGAAATCGAGCGCATGGGAGATGCCGGACAACAGCGGTAGTTATCTGCCGCGGGAGGATTTCCGCGTCGCCACACGGACCATCGATGATCTGCCAGGTTACTCTCGGGAACTACTCGCCGGCTTCCTCGTAAACTGGATATAGCAGGCAGTAATCGAGGGACACGCTGTGGTTTTCAAAAACAGTCTCGACGTGCGGTGGACCGAGGATGATCGGGCTCGCGCAATTGGCGAGCCGGGGCTCGCACACTCTTTTGTCAGGTCGCTGGCAACGGTCCTGAATCATCTCGAGGGTGATCTCGATCCGACCTGGTTCATGGGCGGCAGTGCTTTTGCCTTTCGTATCTGGATAGCAGAGAACCTTTGCCCCAGTGCGATGAGCGTCTTCGATTGGTCGCGAATCCTCCCTGAGGCAGCGGCGCAGTATGGTTATGAGAGTGTCCATATCGGTCGCTTCTGGGGTGAGAGCGCAATCGAAGCCGAGCGACAGCAGCAGGCCCAGCAGGCGATCC
>JBDRQZ010000070.1:0-4401 GCA_043826025.1 bacterium
CAGCGTGCAGAAAATCATCGTCTGCCACTGCGGATGGTCGTCCAGCCAGTAGATAAAGCCAACTCCAAGTGAAACAATACCGACAATCACTCCCAGCCAGAGAATATCAACACCCGCACCGCGACTAAAGACCCCCTCCTGCGGAGGATATGGCGGTCGTTTCATTACATTATCTTCCGCCGGTTCAACTCCCAATGCCAGCGCCGGGAGCCCATCGGTGACCAGATTGATCCATAAGATTTGAATCGGCAAGAGAGCCAGCGGCATACCTAAAAGCGGCGAGATCAGCATCACGAGCAGTTCGCCGACATTGCCCGCCAGCAGATAGACAATGAACTTGCGGATATTGTCATAGATGACGCGGCCCTCGCGCACCGCGGCGACAATCGTCGCGAAGTTATCATCCTGCAACACCACATCGGCCGCCTCTTTGGAAACGTCGGTGCCGGTGATTCCCATTGCGACACCGATATCGGCCTTCTTGAGTGCGGGCGCGTCATTAACCCCGTCGCCGGTCATCGCCACCAGATGCCCCCGCGCCTGCAGAGCGCCGACGATATCAAGCTTGTGCTCCGGCGAGACCCGCGCAAAGACGGAGATACTCTCGAAATCGGCGAGTCGCTCCGGCGTGCAGGTCCGATCGGCGCCGGTCACAATCTCCTCGTTGTCGGAAATCCCCAACGCGCGCGCGAGGGGCCCGGCAGTCAGCGTTTGATCGCCGGTGATCCACCCCGGCCTGAGCCCGGCCGACCGGCACGCGCGCACCGACTCTTTGACTTCCGGTCGCGCCGGGTCCATCATCCCGATCAACCCGACCAACACCAGTTGCTGTTCGAGAGCCTCGCCGCTGACATTTTCCGGCTTATCGGTGAAGGCGCGGAAGCCGATTGCGAGAATCCTCATCCCATCCTGCGCCAGTTTGTCATGCGCGGCCATGATGCGCTGTCGCCACTCATTAGTGAGCGGCTCGCGATGGTTTTCGGTCCAGATTTCAGTGGAGATTCCGAGTAGACTGTCAATCGCACCTTTGGTGAAGGACACATACTTCGCTCCAGCGAAGATTTTGCGCTGCCGCCAGACAGCTTCAAGCGAATCGGGCAGCACGCTTTCATCGGCCGGCACTTGATGCAGTGTCGTCATCCGTTTACGGGTCGAATCAAAGGGCACCTCAGCCAAACGCGGCAAAGCGCCTTCGAGAGCGCTTTTCCAGAGCCCCTGACGGGTAGCAGCCATCACCAGCGCGCCTTCGGTGGGCTCGCCGATCACTCGCATGCGCCCAGCCTCGGACTCGTCATACTCGACCACCGCATCGCTGCAGAGCGATCCACCGGCCAACAGCAACGCCAGCGTTGGCTGCGAACTAATTAGCTCCGATGCGGCTTCGCTCTTCTCCGCACCAGGCTCCTGCCGGCGCAGGTTCTGGGTGAGATCGACTCGATGCCCGGCGACATCAAGGACCGTGACGGTCATCCGGTTTTCGGTCAGGGTGCCGGTCTTGTCGGAACAGATCACGGTCACCGAACCGAGGGTCTCGACTGCGGGCAGTTTACGAATCAGAGCGTTGCGTTTGAGCATCCGCTGCGCGCCTAGCGCCAGGGCAATAGTGACCACCGCCGGGAGTCCTTCAGGGACGGCCGCCACCGCGATACTAACCGCAGTCAGCAGCATCAGTTTGATCTCCGCGCCGGAAAGCAGACCTTCAGCAAAGATGATCGAAACCAGAACCGCCGCCGCCACCACCAGTTTTTTCCCCAACTGATCGAGTCGTCGCTGGAGCGGCGTTGTCTGACGATCTGCGGACTGAATCATCGAGGCGATATGCCCCAGCTCGGTCGCCATACCGGTGGAGGTGATCATCGCAGTGCCACGCCCATAGGCGACAATCGTCCCCATGAAAGCCATATTGAGACGGTCGCCGAGCGGCAGTTGGTCGCCAGACAGGGCGTCGCTGGTCTTATCGATGGGTTCCGATTCCCCGGTCAGCGCCGCCTCCTGGGTGCGCAGATTAACAGCTTCGAGCAAGCGGCAGTCGGCCGGCACCAGATTGCCCTGCTCCAAAAGCACGATATCGCCGGGTACCAGTTCGCGCGCCGAGATCTCCTGCAGGCTGCCATCGCGACGCGCCTTGACTTTGGGCACCGCCAGTTTCTTCAGCGCCGCCATCGCTTTTTCGGCTCGGTATTCCTGCCGGAAGCCGAGGAAAGCGTTGAGGATTACAATCGTGAGGATTGCGATAGTGTCTTCGACATCACCCAAGAAAGCCGAGGCGATAGCGGCGACAATCAGCATAATGATCAGCACTGCCGAAAACTGCTCCCAGAGAATCAGCCAGGGGCTTTTGCCTCCACGGTCGACCAACTCATTGGGGCCATACTGTTCGAGTCGCTCGGCAACAGCAGCCCGCGAGAGACCGGAATTCCGGTCGCTGCCCAGTTGTTCAAGGGCGGCCTCGGTGGTAAGTGTGTGCCAGTTAGTCATCTATCCTTCCGAGTGATTCCTCTCATCAGCAATCAGTGGAAGATAGGAGAGTCCGGGGACGGACGCAACGATTTCAGCTATTCGTTAGCCGTCTTATCGCGGAAACCGATCCGGGGGAAGGGATTCGCCACCGAGGAGACGATGTTGGTCAGATGGGCCGAAACCCGCTTGAGGAAGCGGATATAAAGCGCCAGCGGGACCGCTTCGTGAACCGGCAGAGAAGGGTCTTTCTCGGCGATAATCTCGCTGATAATCGCCTCACATTCGCTGGTAATCGGTCGATGTTTCCGCATCATCTCGCGCGCCAGCACGTCATCACTTTCGCGGAAGGCTTTCTCGGCATCGACGAAGCGGCGGTTAATCTCCTCCTCGATTCGGAGCAAAGCCGTCTCGAACAGGCCGCCGTCCAGGCGCTGGGGATGGCTCACCGCCAGTTCGTAGATATTCTTGGTATAATCGCCGATGCGTTCGACATCGATGACGATAGAAATCAGCACCAAGCCGGCGGTCAGCGAGTGTTCGGTGCCGGCAACCGTCAGGTGAGTAATCACCTTGCGGCGCACCTCACGCTGAAACTTGTTGATCATCTTGTCTTTGGCAACGATATCGAAACCCAGTTCGGCGGTATCGGAATGGCGGAGAGCCTTCGTCGACTCGGCGAACATCATCTTGGTTTCGCCCAGCATCTTGACGGACTCGGCAATTGCCTGGTCGATCAGATTGTCGCGACGGAACAATTCGAGCAACGCTTTAAACATGCGCGTCACCTACCTCATCAGGAATACGAGTACTACGGGTAACAGAAAGAACACCACTAATATATACAATATCGGCAACAACTTGTTGCGCACAGCAAATAAAGTGAGTTTCTCAGCCATGAAAATCGGCACCGCACGGGCGGGCAGGAAAATAGCCGTACCGCAGAGGTTAAATACCATGTGCGACAGAGCAACTGTAACCGCCGCGGGTGAGCCGGTGGCGAGGGCAGCCAGCATGGCGGTGACCGTCGTGCCGATATTCGCGCCAAGCGTGTAGGGATAAATTTGCCGCAGGTTCAAAACACCGGCGCCGACGAGTGGCACAACCAATGAAGTTGTGACCGAGGAGGACTGGACTAAGACGGTGAGCGCCATTCCGAGCAGCAGAGACCGAAGAGTATTCTTGAAGATGTGGCGCGAGAAGAATTCTTCAACGCGAGAAAGGACCAGCTTGCGAATGGTCTTGACAATCTGGTGCAGGGCCAAAAAAAGCAGTGCCAGGCCGACCAGCAGAACCAGAATACCGCTGTGCCCGGTGACATCAATGACGAAGTCCACCAACGGCTTGGTGACCAGCTTCACCGGCGAGGCGAAAGTCAGGCCGCCCATGCCTTCGACGACAAGTTCGAGCTTATCAGCGACAATCCCAATGAAGTTGGTGCTAATCTGGAGCGGAAAGAGGACAGCGACCGAGCAGAGATTGAACATATCATGGACAGTTGCGGCAGCAAAGGCACGGCGAAACTCGGCCTTACGCGTGATATGACCGAGCGAGACCAGCATGTTGGTGATCGAAGTGCCGATGTTGGCGCCCATGATAATCGGAATCGCAACCAGCACTGGCACCGCACCGCTGCCCACCAGACCCACGACAACTGAAGTTGTGGTTGAAGAAGACTGGATCAGCGCGGTAGCTAGGATTCCAACCAACAACCCGACTGCCGGACTTTCAACTGTGGAAAGGAGATCAAGCGCGGTGTCCTTGCCGAACAGCCCAAACGACTTGCCCAGCAAAGTAATCGACAACAGAAAAATGTAGAGTAGTATTAGCAGCCGTAAGAGCTGCAATGGCGTTCGCGGTCTTAACACTTCCCTGTCTTCGCCCTATCGCACGCTAAGTTCGGGGGAATATAGCCGCGACCATCGTCATGTCAAGCTTTAGGCC
>JBDRQZ010000071.1:0-3786 GCA_043826025.1 bacterium
ACCAGGATTCGCGCCGGTAGCCATCGGAAAGCTGCCGCGAATAGCGAGCCGAAAGATTCCAGCGACCGCCAATCAGGCCGGAGCTGTATTCGAGCGACTGCTTCTCCATATCGCCGATCCAGTCACCATTATGCCAGAAACCACCATAGCCGCTGGTTAGCGTCAGACTGCGGCCCTGCTCAAAAGCTGAGGAGACGATATTGACCGAGCCGCCGAAGGCCGCGCCGCCATGCAGCGAGTTGCCGACCCCACGCTGAACCTGAATGTCTTTCACATTCGCGGCGAAGTCGGGCAGATCGACGAAGTAAGTCGCCTGATCCTCCGGGTCATTGAGGGGCACACCATTGACAAAAGTGGTGATGTGCTTGTCGGAGAAACCACGAATCTTCATGTAGCTGTAACCAAGCCCCCCGCCGGCATCGGCGAATGCATAGAGATTCGGAGTCGTCTCCAGCAGCAAGGGAAATTCTCCAATCGAGTAGTCGCGCTCGATATCCGCCGCGGTGAAGTCGGTGAAGGAGATCGGCGACTCACCCAAGATCGCCCGATCGGCCGCGACCGTAATCCCCTGCATCGGGAGCACTGCCGGTTGCAGGACAATCGTGGCTACCTCGCCCGCATGAAGTTCGACAATTCGCGGCTGATAGCCAACGTGCGAGAGGGTGACCATCAGGGAGCGGGAATCACTCTCGAAGGAGAAGGTTCCCCGCAGAGCCGCCGAGCGGTCGAAAAGTTCGCCATCGACGGAAACGTTGACTTCCTCGATCGGCCTGCCCTCCGGATCGACGATTACCCCGGAGAATTCGGCGGCCAGCAGCGGTAGGCCAAGGGCCAGAACTGAGACTATGAGGAAGATGGATTTGGTGAGCATCGGAGCACCTCACTTGCATCTTGTACCAGACAAAAAAGCCGCCCGATCCTGAACATGCGCGAAAGGACGGCAGCAAATGGGTGCCAAATGCTTAAGGCCGTTTCCCTACGCCGGCATTATCCGGATCAGGTTTGGGGGGTATATTCTCAGGCGATGACTTTGCGCCACCCCCAACGGCGTCATATCTCTGCGAAACATACGATCTGGCGGGAGCCGACCGCAAGCGGTTTTTTCACAAACCTCTGAGTGCCCGGGTCGGCAATGTAGTAACTTCCAAAGGATGAAAACCGTATTATGTGACTAGTGAATTGTAACGAGCAAACAAGATCGACGGCGCCCTGCTCTGTCGGGTAGTGCCTGCGAAAACTCACCCCGAAAGGAGAAAGAGACTGTGAACGGGAAACGACTATGGCTTCTGACAATTGCCTGCTTACTGCTGGTGGGCAGCGCCTGTCTGCTGGCAGATGCGACTTCACGCGACGAGATTGCCGATAGATACAAATGGGACCTGAACGATATCTACCCCAGTTGGGAAGCCTGGGAAGGCGGCTTGCAGGATCTGGAAGCAAAGATGGATGAGTTTGCCGCTCTCAAGGGCACCCTTAAAGATGGTCCGCAGCAGCTTCTGCATGCAATGCAGCTCTACGATGAACTCGACATGCTCTCCTACAAGGTATATCGCTATCCGCAGCTTGCCTACGATCTGGATACCCGCCAGAACGAGAACGCCGGGCGGATGCAGCAGGTGATTATTCTCTTCTCCAAGTTCGGCACCGCGACTTCCTGGCTCTCACCGGAACAACTGGAAATCGGCTGGGACACGTTGGAGAAATGGTTTGCCCAGGAACCGGCGTTGCAGCCTTACTACTATGGTCTGCATGACCTCTACCGTCGGCAAACGCACATTCTCGATGAAAAGGGTGAGCAGCTGATTTCCTACTTCAGCGGCTTCAACAACACCCCGAGCGATATTTACACGCAGGTCTCGACGGCTGATATCGAGTTCCCAACTATTGAGCTGAGTACCGGAGACTCGGTGACTCTTTCCTGGGCACGATACGGCAAACTGCTCACGACCAATCGGAATCAAGCTGATCGGCGCAAGGCCTGGCAGGCTTCTTATGGCCTCTTCTTTGAGAACACCAACACCTATGCAGGCATCTACAATGCCGTCTGCCAGCGCGATTGGGCCAGCGCCCAGGCGCGCAACTTCCACTCGACTCTGGAAGCTGCGCTCGACGGCGACAATGTTCCGCCTGAAGTCTATGAGAATCTGGTAAATGTCGTGAAGGCCGGCAGCGACCCGCTACAGCGCTACTATCGGCTGCGCAAGCAAGTACTGGGTTTGGAGGAATATCACCTCTATGACGGCGCGATCTCGATTGTCGATTGGGACAAGCAGTATGACTATGATGCGATTCAACAGATGATCGTTGAGTCTTTGACGCCGTTTGGCAGCGAGTATCAGGATCAGGTCAATGCCGCGTTTAATGGCCGCTGGCTCGATGTCTATGAAACGGAAGGCAAGACGAGCGGCGCCTATTCCGCCGGTGTCTACGGCGTGCATCCCTATATGCTGCTGAATTACAATGGCACACTGGAGAGCGTCTTTACGGTAGCGCATGAGCTGGGTCACACGATGCACTCGCAATTGGCAAGCGCCACTCAGCCCTTTGCGACTTCACATCCGACAATTTTCGTGGCGGAGGTCGCCTCGACGCTGAATGAGGCGCTCTTCCTCGACTACATGCTGGCCAAAACCGAGAACCCGAAGGAGCGTATCGCTCTTTTGGCGCACGCGATTGAGAATATCGACGGCACTTTCTACACCCAGGTGATGTTTTCCGACTTTGAAATGCGGGCGCATCGCCTGGTCGAAGAGGGGCAGCCAATCACTGCCGATGTACTGAATGGTCTGCAGCGGGATATCCTCACCGAGTACTATGGCGACGCGATCGATCTCGATGATCTGTACGGCGTGATGTGGTCGCGCATCCCGCACTTTTTCGAGACCCCCTTCTATGTTTACAAGTACGCGACCTGTTTTGCCTCCTCGGCCAAACTGCATCAGGAGATCACCAGCGGCGATCCGGTGCTGGCTCGCGATGCGGTGCAGCGCCATCTGCAGTTGCTGAAATCGGGCGGCAATGATTATCCGATGGAACTGCTCAAAAAGGCTGGTGTCGATCTGACCAAGCCGGAGGTGATGCAGGCGGTGGTCGACCAGCTTGATACGCTGGTGACGCAGTTGGAGTCGGAGTTGGCGAAGCTGTAAGGAGAGGATTTAAGGAGCAGCGTGAACCGAGAGCTTCTCCCGCAAACTTTCGTTGCCGGGGTCGAGCTGCAGGGCCGCCTCCCAGGCGGCCCGCGCCTCGGCAACATTTCCCAGCGCGAACTGAATATCCCCCAGGTGCTCGTTGACAATCGGATCTTCGACCGGCATTAGCTCGATAGCCTTCTCGATCTGCGCCAGCGATTCCTGGTAACGACCCAGTCGATAGAGTATCCAGGCATAGCTGTCAAGGAACGCACCGCTGGTTGAGTCCTGCGCCAGCGCACGCTGGATCAGCCTCAATGACTCCTGCAACCGCACATTGCGGTCGGCAAACATATAGCCCAGATAGTTTAACGCCTGAGCATGGGTGGAGTCGATGGAGAGCAGGAGTTCAAAACTGTTGACCGCGTCATCGAAACGATCGGTCTGCTCGTCTATCGCACCGATATTGAAAAGCGCGCGCACCGTGTCGCCACCTTCGAAAATAACGCCCTTAAGCATGGTCAGTGCCGAATCCTGCTGCTGGGTCTCGATCAGCAGTTGCGCCAGCGCAAAACGCACAGCACTGCGCTCGTACTGGACCTGTGGCAGCCCCTCCTCCAACAGCGCGATTGCAGCGGTAGTGTCGCCTCGTCGCGAG
>JBDRQZ010000072.1:0-3001 GCA_043826025.1 bacterium
CGCGATTGAGCTGTCGCGACTGCCGGAAATCGACTCGATGTCCTCGGTGGTCTCGATTGCGCCCTCATCGCGAACCAGCACCGCGAAGGGTCCTAATATCTCCAATCTCGACAGCTACGACCCGGTGCGCGCTCAGCAGGCGCGGGAGCTGCTTGGCTTCACGGGCAAAGGAGTGATCATCGGCGTGATCGACACCGGCATTGATGTCGACCATCCCGATTTCAAAACTGCGTCTGGTCAGACCCGGGTCTTGCGACTCTGGGACCAGACGATCACCACCCCCTACAAGAGCTTTCGCGGCGTCGGTACTGTCTATGACAGCAGCGAGATCAACCGGGGCGAGTGCAAGTCAGTCGACAGCCAGGGGCATGGCACACATGTCGCCGGAGTCGCCGCCGGCAATGGCCGCGGGAACAGCGGCGAACTGAGCATTATCGGGGTCGCGCCCGGGGCCGATTTGGTGGTAGTCAAGTTCCATGATCTCGCGCAGGCGGGGCTGGAAGCGGAGATTATTAATGGCATCAGCTTCATCCGCGAGACCGCACAGCAGTTGAACAAACGCTATGTCGTTAATCTCTGTGCCGGGACTTTCACCGGTCCTCGGGATGGCACTGATTTCTTCGAGACCAGCCTGTCGCGATTTTTGACTGATGTCACCGACACGCTGCTGGGCGGCATTGTGGCGCTGGCGGGCAACGAGAACTATTCAGAGACTGTCGCCGACACGCTGCGCGAGGACAATGACCGGATGCATACTCGCAAGTCTGGCCCCAGCGAGTTTGCGCTTGAAGTCGCGACCGATGAAGTTTCAGATCAGATCGACCTTTGTCGGGTGCAAATCTGGTATCCGAAAGGCGACAACTTCTGGGCTTCGGTAATCTCCCCCTCGGGGCATGTAACCGGCCCGATTGCGCCTGACAGTGTCATCGATGCGGTGACGCCTGAAGGTGAGGTGTTTGTCTCCAACATGACACTCTCGCCCTCGGCGCTGTCGAATCTGGTCGAAGTGCTGATTTATGATCCGGTCGATTCGCTGCTGGCACAGGTTTATCCGTTACACAACGGCGAATGGCGGATCGCCATGGATTCCGGTTCCGGGACCTGGGATGGTTATGTGGTGCTGCACTCACCGGAGGATGTGATCAAGGCGATTCGCGAGCAGGATCACAGCAATGAATACAAGATCAGAGGCGGCGGTAACACCGGCCCGGTAATAACCGTTGGTGCGTTTAATGCTTACAGCCCCAAAGATACGGTCGCCTATCCTCTGGATTCGGTCTCCTATTTCTCCAGCCAGGGGCCCTCACGCAACGGTCTCAACAAACCCGATCTCTATGCCCCGGGCGATTATGTTGCCAGTGCGGCCTCAAGTCAGGTGACCAACCAGGAATTGCCATTTCTTGACTCGCAGAAACGCTATGTCGTCATGCAGGGCACCAGCCAGGCGGTGCCGCATGTGGCCGGAGCGATTGCCTTGCTGCTGGAAAAACGTCCCGATTTGCGCAACTGGGAGGTGCGAGAGATCCTGCTGCAGTCGGCCCGGATCGTCGATGGCAAGCACTACCTGAATGTCTTCCAGATGCTCGACCTGGCCGATACCTGGCCGCGATAATTGATGGAAAGTTAGTGGGCCCAGAGCCCGGCGATTTTTACCGCGCCACGGTGGTAGCCATCGGGGAAGAGCCGCTCCAGTTCATCCAGATCGATGCCATTGGCCGCGCAGGTCTCATAGATCGTCGGGACCGCGCCATCATCCTCGAAGCGAGTGCGCAGGTAGGTGATAATCTGCCAGTGCTGTTTGGTGAGATAATCCGGCATGCCCAGTTGATGAGCGGTTCTGAGCGCGAAATGCTCATCCCAGTCGCGAGGGTCGATCAGGAAACCTTGCGGATCAGTCTTGTATTCTTTGTTTTCGTAGTCGTTCTCATGCAGATGGATGTTGCCCTCGATCCATTGTTTCTGGAAGGCGGTCTCCCGATAAGTGACACCCGCCAGCTTGCAGGCCCCGCGCAGATAGCCGGTCGGGAAAAGCCGCTTGAGATCGCCCAGCCCCAGATGGTTCTGTTTGCAGGCAACATAGACCAGCGGACAATCGTTCATTTTGTCGAAGCTATTGCGAATGAAGCGAATTACCCGCCAGTGATCCTCGGTCAGACCATCCGGCAGCTTGACCTGGGCAGCCATGCCGATCGCAAAATCCTCATCCCACTCTGACGGGTCGAGCAGAAAGCCATAGGTATCGATCCGATAGGATTTGCCGTTGTACTCGAATATCCTCGTTGCCATGTCTCGCCTAGCTTGTGAAAAATATAACACAGTTGATTCCAGCGGCAACTATTTTGTCGGCTTCGGGCCAACAAATAAGCTCTTTGTTGGCAGCGTGGGGCGAGGCCGCTATATTAAAATCATAGTGATTTTGCCGGCATCTGAAAGGAGCAAAGACTATGGCATTGCGAAGTTTCGAGGAGTATATCGCGTCGCTGCAGGCGATGCGCCCCAATATTTACAAATTCGATGAATTGATCGAGGATGTCACCAGTCATCCGGCGACGCGCAACACTGTGCGCGGGCATGGGCAGGCGTTCAGGCTGGCGGCAGACCCGGCCGAACGCGAGACCTTTGTCACCGAATCCCATTTCGATGGCGCACCGGTCAGCCGCTACCTGTCGTTGATTCGCAAGCCGGAGGAGATGTATGCCAACTCGCGGCTTAAGCGACGCATGTTTCAGGCGACCGGCACCTGTACCGGCGGCCGCTGCGTCGGCTGGACGGCGCTCAACTCGATGTGGGCGACCACCTACGACTGCGATCAGCAACTAGGCACCGACTACCATCAGCGAATCGAGAACTGGCTCAGGGACGCGCAGCAGAGAGACATCACCATCGCCGGCGCGCTGACCGACCCCAAAGGCGACCGTACTAAAACTCCCAGCCAGCAGGATGATCCCGATCTCTTTCTTCGCATCGTCGAACGCCGAGAGGATGGCATCGTGGTGCGGGG
>JBDRQZ010000073.1:0-15236 GCA_043826025.1 bacterium
GTCCTCGAGGTGCCGGTGGTTGCGGTTCTCTCAGTGATCCTGATCGCAGTGCTGCTGGGGTTTTTGCCCTTCAATTTCCCGCGCGCCTCGGTCTTTCTGGGAGATTCCGGTTCGCAATCGCTCGGTTTCATCTTCGCGGTGACGGCAATCTATTGCCCGATTAAGAGCTACACGGTCGTCGCCATGTTCGTACCATTGTTAGCGCTGGGAGTTCCGCTGCTGGAGTTGGGAACCAGCTTCGCGCGGCGGTTGCTGTCCGGCCAATCAGTGGTCAAGGCGGATCGCGGACACCTCTACGACTTACTGCTGCGTTATACGCATCAGGCGCCTCGCGCCGTGATGATCTTCTGTGGCGTGGCCTTAGCGTTGCAGGTCTTTGTCTTCGCGCTTTTTCTCTTTGACCGCCGAATCGTATTCTCTATATTGGTGGCGTTTATGCTGATAATTGCGGCCTGGTTTTGGCATTTGACCCGACAGGAGGACCATTAAAAGTGGCGGCTGGCGGGAATCTTGATTTCGAGAAGCCGATTCTCGAACTGGAAAAGAAAATCCAGGAGATGAAAGAGTTCGCGGCGGACAAGCCGGTCGAATTCGAGTCGGAAATTGCTTCGCTCGAGCGTAAACTCGAACGTCTGCAATCGGAGATCTTCTCCAGCCTGTCGCGCTGGCAACGCGTGCAGTTGGCGCGCCATCCGAAAAGACCCTATTCGCTCGATTATATCAACCACATTTTCGACGATTTCATCGAGTTGCACGGAGATCGCGGCTATGCCGACGACAAAGCGGTCGTTTGCGGCTTTGGCAAGCTCGAGGGCCAGAAGGTACTGGTGGTCGGCCAGCAGAAAGGTCGCGACACCAAACAGAAGCTGGAACGCAATTTCGGGATGATGCATCCGGAGGGTTATCGCAAGGCATTGCGGTTGATGAAAACTGCGGCGCGTTACGGTCGGCCGATAATTATCTTCATCGATACCCCCGGCGCTTTCCCCGGCGTACAGGCGGAGGAGCGGGGCCAGGCGGAGGCCATCGCCCGAAATATCAAGGAGATGTACAACCTCCCCGTGCCGATTTTGATTACGATTATCGGCGAGGGTGCCAGTGGCGGGGCGCTGGGCATCGGGGTGGGCGATTCGGTCAAGATGCTGGAGAATGCCTGGTATTCAGTGATCTCTCCCGAGGGCTGCGCGGCTATTCTCTGGCGCGATAATGCCAATGCGCCCCAGGCCGCTGAGGCTCTGAAACTCTCCGCGCCCGATCTTCTGGAACTCGGCGTAATCGACAAAATCCTGCCCGAACCAACCGGCGGTGCGCATCGCAACCACCAATTGGCGGCGGAGATTGTTAAAAATGATCTTGTGGCAACTCTTGGAGAATTACGTACTTTGCGAGTCGACGAATTGTTGGAACGACGGCTGCGCAAGTTTCGCAATATCGGTGTCTTTGATGAGATCTGATGTCGGTGTGATCTATAACGAAATGAGTTTCCCGCGGCGGCCGGTTTCAGCGGCGGGATTCGACAAGGAGCAGTGGCTTGATGAAACTGTCCAAGTTTAGTGAAGAAGGTCTGATAACCTTTGAGTTGCGGGGCGATTCAAAAAATGCAGTTATCGAGGAGCTGGTCGAGATGGCCGGTAACTCGAAGTTGATCACCGATCAGGACTTGCTGCTCAAGGATATTATCACGCGTGAGAATCTGGTGACGACCGGAGTCGGTTATGGGGTTGCCTTCCCGCATGCCAAGACCAAAGCGACGCGCGGTATCGTGATCGCCTTTGGCCGTTCCGATCAGGGCATCGACTTTGAGGCGATGGACCGTAAGCCGGTGCATCTTTTCTTTCTGATCGCCGCCCCGGAAGACGCGATCGGACAGCACCTTAAGGTCATGGCGCATCTGTCATATATCATGAAGTCGGAGGAGAACCGCGACCGGATGCTGGCGGTGAAAAGCTCCGGCGATCTGCTCCAGCTGCTTGACTCCTTCGAGTAGTATGAATGAAATGGCTGACCGACGTCTATCACAATAAGCGCTTCTCCTTCTTTATCACCGGTCTGCTGCTCGCTCTCTTTCTCTTTGTCCTGCCCGCGCCCAGCAAGCTACTGATCGCTCGTGCGGTGCAGACGGTCTTTTACCAGCCGTTCTGGCAACTGGCGGGCAAGCTGGAACATCTGCTGACTGTCTACGATGTCAATGTTGCGCTGCAGGCGGAACTGGCGCGACTGCAATTGGAGCGGCTCAGCTATGAAGAAAGCATGCGTGAGAATGCGCGTTACCGCGAGATGCTGCAATTTCTGCCGAGGCCGGAGTTCGATATTATTCCCGCCGATGCGGTCGCCTACGATCAGGGTCGGCGACTCTCCACTCTGGTAATCAAAGGTGCGGAGCCACTCGAGGCCTTGCTGCCGGTTGTCGACGAACGCGGGTTGGTCGGCCGGACCGCCGCCGGTACCGGTCGAACGGTGACGGTCTCCCTCCTGGTCGGACCGAATTGTCGGGTGGCCGCTCGCGATAAGCGCAGTCGCAGCCTGGGCATTGTCAAGTGGGATGCCGGGCGCGGACTCTACCTCGACAACGTCGCGCCGGAGAACGAGGTCGCCGTCGGCGACACGTTGATTTCATCCGGGCTGGGCGGCGTCTTTCCCGAAGGTCTGATGGTCGGCACGGTCAGTTCGGTTGCGTCCCGACCCGGCTCATTCTTCCTGCATATCAATGTCCAACCGGCAGTCGATTTCGGTTCCCTTGACAATGTCATGGTCCTGCGACCACGGAGCGGCGACAATGCTGATTAAGATCATCAAACTCCTGCTCCTGGGCCTGTTGACGGCATTCTCACTCTCGGTATTCGCGAATCTTACCGAAATCAGCGATATCGTGCCGGACTATGCGGCGCTCATCGTCCTGATCGTCATGTTGCGCCGGAGCTATCAAACTGCCTATCCCTCCGCCTTTTTGGTGGCGTTGATCGCCGACGCCCTCAACCCCGAATTGCTGGGAGTCGGCGTCATCCTGCGATTCACTCTGGCGGTCGCTCTGGGCGAGATGGGGCGCAAACTCGACCTGGGGCGGATCGTAACTCGTCTCTACCTCTTGCTCGGCTATGTGGGCCTCTTCCAACTGCTCTATCAAGCAGTAGTCTTTCGCTTCGAGCTTGGCTCGCTGCCGGCGGTTCTGCTGCACAATTCCCTGCCGACACTGCTTTACACCGCAGCAGTGGGCGTCCCCGTGATCTTGTTGAGCGACTTGTCACTGACCATCAAGATTGGCAGACAGCAAAGTGGCGGCGAGACTTTCTAGGAGCGCTCGCGGTCAGATCCTGGTCGCCGTCTGGCTGCTGCTGCTACTGGTACTGGTGGTTCAGCTTGTCAATCTGCAGGTGGTCTCCCACGACTACTACGTGCAGGTGGCTGAAGAAAACCGTATCCGGGTGACACCGCGCACCGCCGTGCGAGGCCGCATCCTCGATCGCGAGGGTAGACTCCTGGCCTCAGATCGACCCTCCTACACCGTCTCTATCGTGCCCTCCGAGGTTAAAGATGTCGAGGTCCTGGCTCGGCAATTGGCGCCACTACTCGACGTAAAGGCCGATGAGATCATTGAGAAGGTCCGGAGTCGACGCTTCCGCCGCTACGAACCGGTGCGGATCAAGCGTGATGTCGATTTCCGGACCGTGTGCATCATCGAGGAGGCGGCGCAGCTCTATCCCGGTGTCGTGCAGCAGCTCGACTATGCGCGACAGTACTACTACGGAAATCTGGCCTGTCATCTTCTGGGTTACACCGGCGAAGTCGGAGAGGCGGAGCGCAACAGCGACTATCGCCTCGGTTCAACGATTGGCAGGCTGGGGGTCGAGCGCCGCTATGATCGGATGCTGCGTGGCATTGATGGCGTCGACTATATCGAGGTTTCCGCCACCGGCCGCATTCTTGGGCCATTACAGGAAAAAGAGAACCGCGATCCCGTACCGGGCATGGAATTGGTGCTCAGTATCGATCTTGACCTCCAGGCCCTGGCCGATTCGCTCTTCGGCGACACCCTGAGCGGCGCGGCGGTCTGTCTCGCACCGCAGACTGGAGAAGTCCTTTGCCTGGCCTCACTGCCGAACTACGATGCCAATTTCTTCTCCGGCAGGGTTGCGCCCGCAGATTATCAAGCTCTGTTACAGAATCCCGGACGGCCGCTTTTCGACCGCGCCCTTGCCGGCACCTATCCGCCCGGCTCCACGGCCAAGCTGCTGACCGCCGGCGCCGCTCTGCAGGAAGGCATCATCACGCCACAGACCCGTTTCGCCCCCTGCTTTGGCGGCTATCAATTCGGTAATCGCTACTTTCGCTGTCACAAACCGAGCGGTCATGGCAGCCTTGACCTCTATGGCGCAATTGAGCAGAGCTGCGACACCTATTTCTACCAGCTGGGTCTGCGGCTGGGTCTCACCGCCTGGTCCAAGCAGGCGCGAGCGGCCGGTTTCGCGATGCCGACCGGCATCGATCTCCCAGGCGAGAAAAGCGGCAATGTGCCGGACGCCGACTGGTATGACCGCACTTATGGGAAACGAGGCTGGACAAAAGCGGTACTGCTGAATCTGGCCATCGGACAGGGGGAATTGCTGGTCACGCCGCTATCGCTGGCGCAGTTCTTCGCCGGGATTGCCAACCATGGCGTTGTCATGCAGCCACACCTGCTCCGTAGTTGGCGCGCCCCCGACGGCCGTGTCCACACGTATGAGCAATCGGTGTCCTTTGAACTGCCTTATTCGGCAAATGTACTTGATGTCCTGGTCGAATCCTGTGTACTGGTGGTTGAAGGGGATTACGGCACCGCGCGCGGTTCCCGCATCGCAGGTGTTAAGATGGGCGGCAAGACCGGCACCGCGCAGAACCCCCACGGCAACGAGCACGCCTGGTTCGTTGCTTTTGCTCCTGTCGACGATCCGCAGATTGTCGCGGTGGTGATCGTCGAGCAGGCCGGTCATGGCAGCACCGTCGCCGCGCCAATAGCCAAGAAGCTTATCCAACGTTACCTGCAGAAGCAATCAGATGCGCCACGGAACCTGGCCGCCCAGGAGGGTCAGGAGGCTCAGCATGGTCAGCCCTAGATTCGGCATCTCCGGCAGTGGTTGGTCGCTGATCCTGGCGGCCGCGCTGTTGACTGCTATCTCAGTCATGCTCGTCTATTCCGCCACCCATGACTCTCCCGCTACCGGGTTGCACAGCTATCATCTGCGCCAGTTGATCTGGTTCGCCATCGGTCTGATAACCTGCGCCATCGCAGCCTCGGTGCCGCTCAGGCTGCATGAGGTGCTCGCTTATGTCTACTATGGTCTGGCAATCGTGCTGCTCGTGGCGCTGGTGGCGCTGGGCAGCCAACGCCTCGGTGCGCAACGTTGGTTCGCACTGGGGTTCTTCAATTTCCAGCCGTCGGAGTTGGCAAAGGTGGTCTTTGTCATCGCCCTGGCGCGCTACTTGAGTTACAGCAAACGGCCGATGCACAGCCCGCGCAAAATCTTCACCACCCTTGCACTCGCGGGATTGCCGACTCTGCTGGTCTTGCGCCAGCCCGATCTGGGGACTTCCATTGCCTTCCTGGTCGCCTTGGTAGCGATGCTTTACTGGGCGGGCTTGCCGAGCCGCTATCTGGTGCTGTTGGTCGCACCGGTGTTTAGTGTCATCGCCTCATCGAGTATTGCCAGTTGGGTGATCTTCTTCATCCTGCTGTTCGCCGTCATTCTGGTTATCCGACCAGACATCAAATTCAGTTCGCTGATCGTCGGCGTCAATCTAATCGTCGGCGCGCTCTCGGTCTTCGCCTGGAACCAGTTACAGGATTATCAGAAAATGCGGATCAAGATCTTTCTCGATCCGGGTCAGGACCCTCTGGGTGCCGGCTACCAGATCATTCAGTCGAAAGTGGCAATTGGCTCCGGTGGTATCCTGGGTAAGGGCTATCTGGCAGGCAGCCAGAGCCAGCTTGATTTCCTGCCGCTGCGTCACACCGACTTTGTCTTCTCGGTCGCTGCCGAGGAATTCGGGTTGCTGGGAGCGCTCTTGATTCTGATTCTCTTCGGCTATCTGCTGTATCGCGGCATGATGATCGCACTCAAAACCCGGAATCGCTTCGCCTCGCTGGTTGCAGTGGGAGCGACGGCGATCATCGGCTTTCAGATGTTTGTCAATGTCGGTATGGTGCTCGGCTTGATGCCGGTCACCGGCCTGCCGCTGCCATTTGTCAGCTATGGCGGCTCCTCGATGCTGACCAGTTGGCTGCTGATCGGCTTGCTGGTCAATGTCGACCGCTCCTGGCAGGAGTACTAGCGAGCTTGACGCGCCGGGCGACAAACCGGTTGCATTTAGCCGCCGGGCGCACTATTCTGGAGCCTTGAGGGGGCGCAGCAAAGCGACCGAATGAGGTAATATGAACAAGAATTTCGTCATCACCGGCGTGGCCGGGTATGTGGCACCACGTCATCTGAAGGCATTCAAAGACACCGGCAATACTTTGGTCGCGGCTGTCGATCCCAACGACTCGGTCGGCATCCTCGACAGTTACTTTGACAATGTCGCCTTTTTCACCGAATTCGAGCGCTTCGATCGACATATCGAAAAACAGCGCCGCCTCGGTGGTGATTCACTGGTCCACTATGTCAGCATCTGCTCCCCCAACTATTTGCACGACGCTCACGCTCGTTTCGCTCTGCGAATCGATGCCGATGCGATCTGTGAGAAACCGGTGGTGCTGAACCCCTGGAATATCGACGCGCTGCAGGAGCTCGAACAGGAAAGCGGCCACCGCATCTACACGGTGCTGCAACTGCGAGTGCATCCCGCCCTGATCGCGCTGCGGGAGAAGCTGCGCCAGAACGACACCGGCAAGAAGCACGAAATCGAGTTGACCTACATTACCTCGCGCGGACGCTGGTATCTGGTCTCCTGGAAAGGTCAACTCGAACGCTCCGGCGGACTGGCTACCAACATTGGGGTGCATTTCTACGACTTGCTGATCTGGCTCTTTGGCAAGGTTCAGCACTCAGAAGTACATCTTGCGAATCAGTTCAAGACCTGTGGCTACATTGAGTTGGAACGCGCTCGTGTCAGGTGGCTGCTCTCAATCGATAAGAATGATGTCCCCACTGCGATCGCCACCGCCGGCCAGCAGACCTATCGTTCGATCACCTGCGATGGCGAGGAGATCGAGTTCTCCGGCGGTTTCACCGACCTGCACACTGTGGTGTATCGGGAAATTCTTGCTGGTCGCGGTTTCGGTATCGAGGCGGCTCGCCCCTCGATAGAACTGGTACACAGCATTCGCAATGCAGTACCGCTCGGTATCAACAACGAGAACGCCCACCCGCTGGCGGCGAAATTGGCTCAGAAGTAGTAGCTGATCTTCAAAGAGAGCGACTTGCTCTCATCCTCGAATTCGGGCGTCAGGTCGACATCGAATCCGGACAGGTGCGCGTCGACGTAGGCATCGAACATACTGATAAACACTGATAGCGACACCAGCCAGAGGTAATCGTTGCGGCGATTGCGATATGAAGTATAGGTGCTGAATGGACCTGCTTTCTGATCGGCGGCCAGACTCTGCACCAGATCGTATTGATTTTCGGTTTTCCGCCACCAGTGCACTGCCTTGTAGATGAAGAAGCTCTCCGCCCCAAAAACCACCGCGCTCTTGACATATTTGTGGTTGTAGAACTGCCCCCAACCGGGGAAGGCGACTGAACGCATCAGGGCGCCCATCGGCGAGCGCTTTTGCTCGAGCTTCTGGCGCTCCAAAAGCGTCAGCGTGTCGGTCTCTTGCGCGCAGAGCGGCAGCGCCAGAGCGAGGACCAACAGGATGATCAAGCCATGTTTCTTCATCTCCACAGATGATACCATCGTGGTTTCGCTTCGGCAAGCCCTTGCTCGGCGTTGTTGCTTGACACGTGCCGCAGAGCGGGTATAATTCCTCCATGCAGATCTCAGAACGACTGCGCGGACTGCTGCGGCAACAGGTTCCGACCGTGGCGCTGACCGGAGCCGGGGTCTCGGCGGAGTCAGGGGTGCCTACGTTCCGCGGTGTGGATGGCATCTGGCGCAAGCTCAACCCGATGGAACTGGCCTCAATCGACGGCTTCATGTCGAATCCGAAACTGGTCTGGGAGTGGTATCTTTTCCGCCGCGATGTTATCGGCAAGGTCAAACCGAATCCGGGACATTTCACTTTGGCGGAAATGGCCCGGAAATTCCCCGATTTCACGCTGGTGACCCAGAATGTCGACAACCTGCATCAGGATGCCGGCTCGCCGCAGGTGATCGAGCTGCACGGCAACATCCGCCGCAACAAGTGCTTTGAGTGCGGCAAGCCGATGCCGGATATGGAGATCGACCCTGAAGATCTGCCCACCTGTAGCTGCGGCGGACGGGTGCGTCCCGATGTGGTCTGGTTCGGCGAGATGTTGCCGCTCGATGCTATCGACTTTGCGCAGACAAAATCGGCAGCGGCAAAGCTGTTTTTCTCGATTGGTACTTCGGCGGAGGTTTACCCTGCCGCCGGCCTGCCGCGTCTGGCAAAGCAGAGCGGCGCTTATCTGGTTGAGATCAATGCTGATCCGACGCCGATTACCGCCATTGCCAATGAGTCGCTGCGCGGCAAATCCGGCGAAATTCTGCCCCTGATCTGGGAGGCCGCGACTTCCTGAAGATGATGCCGGTTACACTGATGCAGGAGAACAGGAAAGATAGCGCGCGCCGTCTGATGGAGCGACTGCGCAACTGTGATCTCTGTCCCCGGCGTTGCTGCGTTGACCGCTATACTGGCACCGAAGGGATCTGCGAAACCGGCGTCAATTTGAAAGTCGCCTCCGCTAATCTGCATTTCGGCGAAGAGCCGCCGATCTCGGGCAGCCGAGGATCGGGCACCGTTTTTCTCTCCGGCTGTAATCTCAAATGCAGTTACTGCCAAAATTACGATATCAGCCAGCAGGGCTACGGCCGCGAGGTCACCGAGCGGCAGTTCGTCGAAATGATGCTCTCGCTGCAGGAATCGGGCGCGCACAATATCAATTTCGTCACCCCGACCCATTTCGCGGCGCAGATTTTGGCCGCTCTGATTCAGGCGAAAGAAGAAGGCTTACGCCTTCCAATTGTGTATAACTCTTCAGGGTATGATGCCGTAGATGTGTTGCGCGAGTTTGAAGGATTGGTTGATATTTACATGCCCGATATGCGCTACGGACTTGAAGAGGCTGCCGACCGCTATTCCGGGGCGGCGGACTATCCGGCGGTAAATCGTGCCGCCATTCACGAGATGCATCGCCAAGTCGGCGATCTGCAACTCGGCGAGGATGGTGTCGCGACTCGGGGGCTGTTGATCCGTCATCTGGTTCTGCCGCTAGGTTTGGCCGGTACGGCGGAAGTGCTCGGTTTTCTTGCCAGCGAAATCTCGCGCCAAACGTATCTGTCTCTGATGTCGCAGTATCATCCCGCTTATCGGGCAGTCGAGGATGAACGTCTGGGCCGACGGATCACTCCGGCGGAGTATGAGGAGGCGATGGCGCTGACTCAGGACTTGGGGCTCACTAATGTCTACTTCCAGGGGTTGAGAGATTGAAAAGAGTTCTGCTGCTGATTCTGGCGGCGTCGCTGTTGAGTGGCTGCCTCTACTACAACACTTTCTATAACGCCCGGAAGTTCTTCAACGAGGCCGAGGCCTCACGCAAGAAGGAGAATCGCGACAAGGCCTCCGGCGGTGAGCGTCAGAACTATGAGCGGGCGATTAAGAAGTGTTCCAAGGTGCTGGCTGAGTCTCCCGGCTCCAAGTATGAGGATGACGCGCTCTTCATCATCGGAAAGTCATTCTACTATATGGGCGATGAGTACCAGAAGGCGGAGCGCAAGTTTCGTGAGCTGCTCTCGACTTATCCTGAATCGCCTTACGCTGAGGAGTCACGCTTCTTCCTCGGCAAGTCACGGTTCCAACTGGAGAACTACCAACTCGCTACGGAAACCTTCGAACGCGTGGTCAAAGAGGGCAAGCGCCAGGACTGGCGCGCCGAAGCGTTGTTGTTGCTGGCTGAGATTCACAATGCCCAGGAGCGGCCCGAGCGCGCCATCGAGCAGTACACTCGGTTTGTCGAGGAATTCGGTTCGCATCCGCGCCTCTCAGAAGCATACTTTAATCTGGGCGAACTCTTCGCCAACAAGGAACAGTTCGATACCGCCACCGTGCTCTTCGGCAAGGCGGCGGAGAGCGCCAAGAAGCCGGAGGACATCTATGCAGCCCTGCATCAGCAGGGTGTGGCCTACTACGAAATCGACAGTATTGCCGCCGGCATGGCGATCTTCGAGCAATTGGGCGGCAATGAAGATTACCTGAACCACGAGGGTGAAATCAGGCTGCGACTGGCGGAAGGACGCTACCTGCAGGGGGACTGGGAGCAGGCAATCCGCGATTTCGATGAGATCACCACTGATTTTAAGGGCAAAATCGAGGAAGTCGAGGCCTATTACATGATGGGCGTGATCATTCAGGATGATCTTGACGACCTCGAAACCGCCAAGGAGATGTTCGACTGGGCGTCCCGCGGACGAGGACAGAGCGAGTTTAAGGGGCTGGCGCTGGAACGCTCGGCGAACATTGCCAAAGTCACCGAGTATCGCGAAAATCTCTCCTCCGATCAGCTCGAAAACGCCATCTCTAACAGATTCTTGCTGGCCGAGCTCTACCGTGAGACTCTCAACCGGCCCGATTCGGCCCTGCGTGAATATCAGAGTTTGGTCGAGGCCTACCCCGGCAGCGAGCAGGCGCCGCGCGCTCTGCTGGCGATGGGCTGGCTTTATGAAAACGCCTATGGCGACTCTGCCTCCGCGCGGGATGCCTATCGCGAAGTCCTCAGGGATTATCCCTATACCGACGAATATGGTTATGCCGTCAAGTTGTTGGGTCTGGAAGGCACCGCCTACGATTCCCTGACCTCCAGGAAAATGTTCCACGAGGCTGAGACGCAGTTCTTAGACAAGCAGGATCTCGACTCCGCCAGAACGTTGTTTACCGACTTCAAGTATCGCTTCCCAGACTCCGAGTTGTTGCCAAAAGCGGAATTCGCGCTCGCCCATATCGATCAGCGAACCTATTTCCCCAAACCGGCGCCCCCGGGCGACTCGACCTTCGTTGACTCGACAATCATCAAGACTTTTGCCCGACTGGGCGATCGCTATGCCGGGACGCCGATCGGCGAGGAGGCCAAGCGGCTGGCCGCCGGCGAACCGCGAGAGAAACCTCGCGCACACCAGCAGCGCCAACAGCAGCGGCAGCAGCAACAACAACAGCAGGAGCAGCAGGCCGGCGAAGATTCAACGCTGGCGCAGTTTGAAGATCTGCCGCCCGGCGCCGACACGCTTTCGCCCGCGCAGCTGGAAGAGCTGCGGCTGCAGGACATTATCGAGGAGCTGCCGCTGCTCGATAAGGACCCGACGGTTCTGGTCGAATTCAACTATCCGATCAGCGCCTATGGCGACCGTTTTGAGGGACGCGTGATGACCAAGATTAAAGTCGAATTCGACGGCAAGGTCACTGAAGTCGAATTACTCAAACCTTCCGGCATTGAGGACATCGACCGGGAAATCGAACGGGTGCTGCTTTTGACCGAATTTAATCCGATGGAGATCGATCCGCTCAACATTGGCGGATATTTACTCTACTATTATCAAGTCAGGCTACCCGACTTCCTCGAAGGGACAAGAGATCAATAGAATGTCGATAACGCACCGCTGCAGAGTGGTTCAACAGAAAAAGCTGGGGGATGGAATTTTCGTTCTTCGGCTTGAAATGCAATTGACGGCGCCGCCCTTGCCCGGCAACTTCGTGCATATCAAGGTCAACAGCGAAACCGATCCCCTGTTGCGGCGACCTTTCTCGATTTACGACTATGACCTGAGCACCGGGGTTGTCGACGTGCTCTACAAAGTTTTCGGGCGCGGCACCCGCATTCTCGCGCAGGCTCATGCCGGCGATTATCTCGATGTGCTGGGGCCGCTGGGCAACAGCTTTGCCGATCTGCAGCATGAGCAGAATCTGATTCTGGTCGGCGGCGGTGTCGGCATTCCGCCACTCTATCTGCTGGCCAAACAGGCCTGCGCCAATGGACACCAGCCTCAGATCAAGTTTCTCTGCGGTCTGGCGAGCGCAGCGGAGAAACCGCTGGCGGAGAGATTGCAGCAGCTTCCGGTGACGCTGGAATATTCCACTGACGACGGTTCGCTCGGCTATCATGGGCTCGTGACCGACTTGCTGGCGCAGGAACTCCTTGGAAATACTGACGCAGTTATCGCTTCCTGTGGTCCGCCGGGGATGTTGCGCGAAGTCCAGCGGCTCTGTCGCGAGCACAAGGTTCGCGGCTACCTCTCCCTGGAGTCGATCATGCCCTGTGGAGTCGGCACTTGTCTTGGCTGTGTGGTGCGCGAGGCCAATGGTCCCGGCTACCGGCGGGTTTGCCGCGAAGGCCCGGTTTTCTCGACTGAGGAGGTGCAACTGTGAGCGCTCCCAATCTGAAAGTGAAAATCGCCGGAATCGAATTCGCCAATCCGATCATGACCGCCTCGGGCACTTTCGGCTATGGCGAGGAATTTAACGAGTATATCGACCTCTCCCGGCTCGGTGCAATTGTCACCAAGTCGATCACCCGCGAACCCCGTCCCGGCCATCCACCACCACGCACCGCGGAGACCGCTTCCGGGATGCTCAATGCTATTGGGCTGGCCAATGTCGGCGTCGACGCATATCTGAAAGATAAGTTGCCCTTCCTGAAAGGGCTCGGCACGAAAATCATCGTCAATGTCGCCGGCTTTGAATTGGATGAGTTTCTCTATGTGATCGACAAACTCAATGGCCGCCCGGAAATCGATATGATCGAACTGAATATCTCCTGCCCCAATGTCAAAGCCGAGGGGCTGGAATTTTCTTCATCGCCTGAACTGGCTTACGAGACAGTCCGCAAAGTCAGGAAGATCTGCGACTATCCGCTCATGCCGAAGCTTTCACCAAATGTCGCGGACATTAAGAGCGTGGCGCGTGCCTGTGAGGAGGCCGGCGCGGCTGCAATCTCACTGATCAACACTCTCTTCGGCATGGCCATCGACCCTTATTCCCATAAGATCAAACTCTCGAATCTCACCGGCGGCCTCTCCGGGCCGGCGATCAAGCCGGTGGCCATCGCTGCGGTCTGGAAGGTCGCTTCGGTGGTCGACCTGCCGATTGTCGGCATCGGCGGCATTATGGACTACCGCGATGTGGTCGAGTTCATCCTGGCGGGGGCAACTGCGGTCCAATTCGGCACCGCCAATTTCATCAATCCTGACTGCACGGTCAGAGCGATCGACGACCTGGGGCAATATCTCACGGAACGTGGCTACAAGGACGTTAACGACCTGCGAGGAAAGGCAATCAAACCATGAACCGCTTCCTGGAAAAACTGACTTCAATGCAAGAGCGGAATAAGAGCATCATCTGTGTCGGCCTCGACAGTGACCTCGATAAAATCCCCCAGCATCTGCAGAGCTGTGAAGACCCGGTGTTTGAGTTCAATAAAGCGATCATCGACGCGACCAAGAGCAAGTGCTGCGCCTACAAACCGAACCTGGCCTTCTATGAAGCGCTCGGCCCGCGCGGGCTGGAGACGCTCAAGCGCACGATTATGCATATCCCCGAAGAGATGCCGATCATCCTTGACGGCAAGCGGGGCGATATCGGCAACACCGCGCGCAAGTATGCGGAGAGCATCTTCGACGATCTCGAAGGTGATGCGGTCACCTTATCCCCATATCTCGGTTTCGATTCGATTAAACCCTTCCTCGAATATGAGGACAACTTCGTTTTCGTGCTGGCAGTGACCTCGAATAGTTCGGCAGCCGATTTCCAGTATCTGGATTGCGAGGGCAAGCCGCTCTACATGCATGTGGTGGAGAAGGTCCGCGAGTGGAACACCGATGGTAACCTGGGGCTGGTGGTCGGCGCTTCCCAGCCGGAACAGATCGCCGAGATTCGCACGGCGGCGCCGGAACTACCCTTTCTGATTCCCGGAGTCGGAGCGCAGGGTGGCGATCTCAACAAGTCGGTCGAATTTGGCACCGCGCAGCAAGGCATTATCACGATCAATGTCTCGCGCGGGATAATTTTTGCCTCAGATGGCAAGGATTTCGCGGAGAAAGCCGGCGAGACTCTGGAGCAATTCAACTACCGGGTTAATCAGCTCGGCTGATCGGCAGCTTGCTGCTCTTCGAACGCAGTATTGACCCGTTTCGCCAATTCGAAATCGAATTCGGTAATCCCGCCGACATCGTGAGTGGAGATTTCCACCACCACTTTCGGGTATGTCAAATGAATGTCGGGGTGATGGTTCATCAACTCCGCATGAGGTGTGATTCTGGTTACCAGAGTCACACCTTTGATGAAGTTGCCGGTTTCGAAGATGCGGCGTAGCTTGTCACCGGTCCGTTGCCAGTCGGGGAGGTCCTGTAGCTTCTCGGCGATTTCCTGATCAGATAGTTTTTCTCGTTTCATATTGTTGAGAATACGACAGCCTGACGCCGTTTCGCAAGTGAATCAGTGCCGGTTCATATAAGCTGTTCCGGCGGTTCCTGCGTCTGTCCGCCCCGGCGGACAGACGTGTGAACTGCCGGAGCAGCCGCTTGACACTGCCCGATGCTCAGGATATATTGGCCGGGCTCTCAACGACAAGGAGGATCGATGAGCGGAGATTTGCAGGCTTTGCGAGAAAAGCTGCGCGAATTGGTAAACAAACATGCGGTCGTGCATGGCGACTTTGTCCTGACCTCGGGGCAGAAATCGACCTACTATATTGACGGCAAACTGCTTTCTTTGATGCCCGACGGTCTCAACCAACTGGCCAAAGTGATCCTGGCCTCGCTTGATGGCGAGGAGGTCGACGCGATCGGTGGGATGACACTCGGCGCCGACCCGATCATTGGTGCAGTGGCGGCATTCTCGCATGAGCAGGGCCGCCCGTTGCGGGGATTGATCGTGCGCAAGGAGCGCTCCGGGCATGGCCGCACCAAGCTCGTCGAGGGACCGCTGCGCGATGGACTCAGGGTCGTGGTGATCGAGGATGTCGTCACTACCGGTTCCTCCTCGATCAAGGCAATTGCGGCGCTCGAAGAGGCCGGCTGCCAGATCGTCAAGGTGATCGCAATTGTCGACCGGCTCGCCGGCGGCCGGGAGAACTTCGAGTCGAAAGGGTATCGTT
>JBDRQZ010000074.1:0-2324 GCA_043826025.1 bacterium
TGTTAATCCCTCGCGCAATTGCACAATCCGTTTCCTGCCAAAATCCGAAACAGTCAACGGATGTCAGTGATTTTGAACGGAGAATAAACAGTGGACCTTTGGCGATGTCAATCAAAAGATCGATTAAAATATCCAGCGAGAAGCCAACTGAAGCCGGGGCGCAAGGAGGGCAACACAGATGTTAATTGTCGAGTTTGAGGTGTCGTCTAGGGGCAGGCTCAAGGACACTCGGCACAGGGGGCGGGACCACCGCTGAAGATATACTGGATGAGATAGACCGCATCGGTGATGTTGACGGCCTCATCACAGTTGGCATCGCCGGCGAGCAGGGGATCGGGCGCCTGGCCACTGTTGAAGACGTAGGAGATGAGGAAGACTGCGTCGGAGATATTCACAATACCGTCACCGTCGGCGTCGGCGCAGATGTACTCGCAGGCATCACCGGTGCCGTCATCATCGGCATCCTCCTGACCAGGGTTCGGCTTCGTGATGCAGTTGTCGCAGGAGTCGCCGATCAGATCGAGGTCGAGATCTTCCTGCAACGGATTGAAGCGCTCCGGACAATTATCCGCTCCATTGAGGTAGGAGTCTCCATCGATATCAGGATCGCAAGGATCACCGCTGCCGTCACCGTCGAGATCAGCTTGATCGGGATTGTACAAAGTGGGACAGTTGTCACACGGCACACCGCGATTGTCGAGGTCAACATCGGATTGCGTTGGATTGAAGTCAGCGGGGCAGTTGTCGCAGGAATCGCCGACCCCGTCACCATCACCATCCGCTTGATCCGGGTTGTAGACTTCCGGACAATTATCATCCGGGCAGAGATTCTCCGGGTGACCGGGATCGCCGAAGCAGTCGCCATCACTGTCGACACAGATACCGAACTCGACTTCAAGCGTGTCGACGTTGTTGCTGTCGTCAAGCTCGATCTTGAGATTTTCCTCATCGACCACCACTCTGGCCGCGTGAACCCCATAGTCGCCGAAAAAGTCAGTCACAGCGAACGCTTGACCCAGCGCCGGAACGTCGATGAACTCCTCACTCATAAGCGTGACACCACCATAGAATCGCACGGAGACACTGTCGGCATCGGTTTCACCACTATTGTCGATCGTTGCTCCCAATTGCAGCGAGTCACCGGCGTAGCAGGCGGAGATCGCCAGTTCCG
The DNA here is from genome assembly GCA_043826025.1 of bacterium. Taxonomy (GTDB): domain Bacteria; phylum Zixibacteria; class MSB-5A5; order CAIYYT01; family CAIYYT01; genus JBDRQZ01. Next base: position 1,172 of record JBDRQZ010000074.1, read on the forward strand.
CAGACAAATCGGCGTACCAGTCAAGTTCCTCCCAGTGCCGCACGCCCCAGCCGGGACCGAAAGGGCCATCATAGCGCCAGATCGCCTGCACTGCGGGGAAGCTCAGGCCTGAGGCTTTGCCGAAAATGTCGATTACGTGGCTATCGGTGAACCAAAGCCCGCCGATTTGCCGCGACTTTTTTAACGATTCCAGGTTGTTGTCGATCAGGGCGTAGAGGTCGCTCCAATCCAGGTTGTGATCATTGCGCATCATCGAGAACATCCAAGCGCTGATATCATAGCCGCGACTAGCTTGGATTTCACTGTTGTTAAAAGTGTCATGATAGTCGTTGGCGATATAGTCGGTCCAGTTGAAGGGCGGATAGCCCTCGAACAGATAGGTGTCGGCGGTTTCCTGGTTGATATCGCCATATTGCACGAGCACGTTGTACATCAGGTACTCCGACCAACCCTCGGTCAGCCAGGAACGCATCAGAATCGGTGTCGGATTGATGGCATGGGTGACTTCATGCAGTAGCCCCATCATATTCTGCCACCAGTCGCCCAATTCGCCCGGGTTATTGAATTGCGGCGCTCCATCCTGATACCAGACCATCTGACAACCCGGCTTGTAGAAAGGCTGCGGGTAGGTCATGAAGACCTGCGGCGGCGTAGCATAGCCGGCCCAGCAACGGCCCTGAGTCTCCTCCTGGATGTAGATTTCCAGTCTTTCGTCATAGAATCGTTCCGCGCTCCAGCCGGTGATGCTCTCTAATAGCTCGAAGCGAGGCTCGAACTGCATTAAGAAGGTCTCCAGATCGGCAGCATTGCTGGAATAGTAGCCGCTCTCGATGTAGGCGTCGAAGCGAGGGTAGGAGAACACCGTCCATTCGGTAGCCTCCAGCCGGGCTTTCATTTCGGCGATCTGCCCGGGATCGAGGATTACGCAGCCATCTGCGGGAAATGGCGAATCAGGCGGGCCAGTCGCGGCCGCAACGGCAGAAATAGCAGCAATTCTACTGAAACAGAGAATCGCGATCAGGCAGATTGCCGCAGAATGTCGCACGGTTAGCCTTCCCGTAGAATGGTTGCTCTCTCTTCAAGCTAGCCGATTCGGGTGATCTGTCAACCGTAAACGGGGCCGGAGACGGGAAATGGCCCGGCTCGCTGAGCG
>JBDRQZ010000075.1:0-4978 GCA_043826025.1 bacterium
TGCGATTCCCTGAATAGCCAGATCGCGCGGGGGTTTCTGCGGCTGGACAGCCTGATTGCCACGATCCAGAGCACCCCGCTTGATCCATCGGCTGCCACTCTCACCGAACTGGAAGCGGCGTTTTTCGAGATGAGTGTGCTGATCGCGGCCTGCCCCTCCAGACTTCAGGAGTATCTCACGGCATTCGGCCAGATACGTTTGGCGATTAAGGAGCAATCGCAACACTGGGATCTGGGTTCCCCGGCCGCGCTGAATCGGCTTTATCGACTTCTCTATGGTGGTCGTACTGCCGTAGAGGAGGCGATGCTGCAGTCGCCGGACAAATCATTCACGGATGCGATCGTGGAGTGTAATGAACCATCACCGACACCGACTGCGACCTTCTTCGGGGTTGAGGTGCACAGCGGCGACATTCTGGTCTCACGCGGTGGCGCACCGACCTCGGCGTTAATTGCGCGTGGCAGCGATTACCCCGGCAATTTCTCGCACAGCGCTCTGGTGCATATCGACAGCGCCACAAATGCGGTTTCCATTATCGAGGCCCATATTGAACGTGGGGTCGTTATCTCAACAGTCGACGATTATCTCAACGACACGAAGCTGCGGATCATGCTGCTGCGCTTACGGGCCGATCTTCCTGAAATGAAGGCTCATCCCCTGCTGCCCCATCGTGCGGCGACTTATGCGTTGCAGCAGGCGGCAACAACACACACACCCTACGATTTTGCGATGGATACTAAAGATCACGCGCAGCTCTTCTGCTCGGAAGTTGTGTCGGCGGCTTATGAACAGGCAGGTATCGACCTCTGGCGCAAAGAGTCCAACATTTCCGAGCCGGGTTTAAGGTCCTGGCTGGCTGCTTTCGGTGTCAGGAACTTCACCACCGAGGAGCCTTCCGATCTGGAGTATGATCCGCAGTTGCGGGTGGTCGCCGAGTGGCGCGACTTTGAGACACTGCGGCAGGATCATCTCGATAACGCAGTTGTCGATGTTATGCTCGAGGGCGCGCAGCGGGGCGATCAACTTGAGTATGTGTGGTACATGCTGCCCCTGGCGCGTGCGCTCAAGCTCTATAGCTCTCTGCTCAACCAGTTTGGGGCAATCGGCCCGATCCCGGAGGGTATGAATGCCACGGCAGCTCTGCAGAACCAATGGTTTGGACGGCAACACCGGCGCGCCAAAGCGGAGTTGGTGAAAGAAGTCGAAAAGTTCGAGCGTGAGAATGGCTATGCGCCACCCTACTGGGAATTGGTCAATCTGGCGCGAGTCGCCTACTCGCGGTAAATTCACTTCGCTAATTGGGCATCGCAGTCGATAGATAACTGTGGCTAATTGTATCGCAAATCGCGGGGACTGTCGTTAGATGGGTCATGTCTCGGAGAAGCAGGCATGCTAAATCCGCTCGAGACGCTCCGTCGCTGGCGACACACAGTTGTGCCGTTGCCGGTGAAATATGGCCGCCGCTTTCGGCAGGTGTTCAGGTTTCTCCTGGAGCATCAGCACCGCAGCCGCGCTGAGCTTGAGGCCTACCAGTGGCAACGGCTCAAAGCACTACTGGAGTATGCTTACCACCATGTTCCTTTCTATCACCGGAGATTTGACGCAATCGGGCTGCGCCCAGAGGACATCAAATCGCCCGCCGATTTCGTTCAGGTGCCGACGCTGAGGCGTGAAGAAGTGGTGGAATGCCGGCAAGAACTCAAGTCGGACGAGATCGAACAACTCGATCCGCTGCCCTCAGTGACCAGCGGTACGACCCGCGATCAGATGAAATTCTATCGTTCGCGCGAGACCGAAGTCTGGCGCCGGGCGGTCGTCTGGCGACACTATTTCAATCTCGGTTACCGGTTCCGTGAACCGCGCGCCGAGTTGCTCTGCCCGTTGCCCTTTCTCAAAGACAACCGTGAGATGCCGGTCGACTACCGTGAGAATGCGCTCTTGATCGATCCGACCAGTATCAGCCGCGAACACTGTCCCCGGATTCACGCGCGACTGCGCGAATTTGCACCGAAGATGTTCTTCACCCATCCGGGCACGGCCACCAGTCTGGCTGAGGAATTCCGCGGCCTGGGACTTGCTCCGCTGCCAATCCCCCTTATCGTCTGTACCGGTGAGGCTGTTTACCCGGAATACCGGGCTGCAATTGAGGAGTTCTTTCCCGGCCGGATTGCGCGCTACTACGCCAACCGGGAAAACACGGTCGCCGCCTGTGAGCTTGCCGATGGCAACATGTACCTCCAGTCTGAGTACTGCTTTCTCGAGTTTCTCGACGATGATGAGCAACCGGTCGAAAATGAGCAGGCTAACATCGTCTCGACCTCGTTGGTCAACTACGCTTTCCCCTTTATCCGCTATCACACCGATGATGTCGGCAGATACTGTGGTTACCCGACCGACGCCAAACTCAATCTCCCGGTCATGGAGATCCTCGGTGGCCGCGGTAAGGACCTGTTGCTCACCCGCACTGGACTCCGCTGTACCTACATGTCAACCTACTCAAAGCGACGCGGTTTCGATCGCTACCGACGAATCCAGTTGATTCAGCCCAGTCTCGACGAGCTGATTGTCAGAGTCGTGCCGACGTCTCGTTATCGCGGCGATGAAGACAGCGAACTTCTGAGAACGCTCTGCCGCGAGGAGTTCGGCGACAACTTCTCGGTGAAGGTTGAGCTGGTAGACGGAATCCCGCCGACCGGCGCTTGCAAGAATAAGATGGTAGTCTCGCAGCCGGCGATTGACTACTTGAGATCAAGGCAGAACAACGCGTAGGTCAAGCCCTCTTGGGGCTTGACAAAAGGAGAAGTGTTAGGCTCCGAGAGAGCCTGACCTACAGTACCGGCACCAGCCACTCGGAATACTGCGTGAGCTTGCCCGCGGTCAGGTCGTGATAGAGCTGCGCCAGTTCCAACGCGAGACGATCTTTTCGCTTCAGATTAAACTTCTGCTTTTCCACCTGCCTGGCGAAATTCAGCGCCGAGCCGGTGCCGGTGAAAAAGACCTCGTCGGCTGACAGTAGCTGCTGTTTGCGGTATCTACCCTCTGCAACCTTAATGCCCAATTGTTCCCCTGCAAGCTGTATGATCGTCTTGCGGGTAATACCGGCCAGTGCGCCGCAGGCCAGCGATGGCGTATAGAGCTTGCCATCCCTGGCGAAGAACATGTTCATCACCGCGGCCTCTGAAAGGTAGCCATCGGTGGAGAGCAGGATGCCCATTTCAAAACCGCGTGCCTTTGCCTCTTTGATGGCGAGAAATGAGAGCAGGTAATTGCCTGCCAGCTTCACATTGTAGCTGCCGTCCACGGGCCGGCGTTGCGAAACGAAGCAGCAGGCGTACTCCTTACCCGAATGCAGCGGCATACTATCAAGGAAGATCGAAACGCCATAGCCGGAACTCTTGCCGATCCCGACGCCCCGGGCATTGCGGAAGACCAGCGGCCTGATGTAGACATCCTCCTGGACGTTGTTTTTGCGGATTAGCTTCTGAATCGTGGCCACGAATTCCGGTTCGCTCATCTTGAAGTCGATGTCGAGATATGCGGCGCTCCGGCAGATGCGCGCGTGATGTTGATCCGGCCGAAAGATAAACCAGTTTTTCGCATCAGCGTGCCAGAATGCCTTCATCCCTTCGAACGCCGCAGTGCCGTAGTTGAAGGCTTGCATCATCGTGGAGGCGTTGTTCTGCTCCACCGAGTGGAACTTGCCATCAGTGTAGAGGTATCTCATCGTCTGCCTATCTTGACTTAAGGTGTCTACCATAAGACCTGAAATTGTTGACTGCTTCACGGATCGAATCGCCGCCGAATTTCTCACTGACCAAATCAGCCAGCACCAGCGCCGTCATCGCCTCGGCCACGACCCCGCCGGCCGGCACCACGCAGATATCGGAGCGTACATAGGGCGCCTGCACCCGCTTCTTGCTCTTCAGATCGGTCGACTGCAGCGGCTCGCCCAAAGTGGAGATCGGTTTGAAGAAAGCGCGCAGAACGATTTCTTCACCATTGGTGATGCCACCCAGGATGCCGCCGGCGTTATTCGATTCATGGGTAAAGCCGCGACGCTGTTTGAAACTGACGGGATCATGCACCTCGCTGCCGAATGAGGAAGCGGCGCTGATACCAGCGCCAATCTCGACCGCTTTGACCGATTGAATCGACATCAAGGCGAAGGCCAGCCTGGCATCGGCGCGCCGATCCCACTGCGCATAGCTGCCCAAACCAATCGGCACGCCGAGCACGACGATCTCGGAGACTCCACCGAGAGTGTCCTTGCGCTCAACTGCTTTGTCGATCTCCGCAATCATCCGCTTCGCCAGCGCAGCATCCGCACAACGCACTTTCGATTTCTCGATCTCGCGGAATTTCGCCGGGGTAAACTTGACAGGCGTTTCATTGACTACTCCGCCGATCTGGCGAGTATGTGAGTAGGCCACTATTCCGAATTGCGCGAGATACTGTTTCGCTACTGCTCCGGCTGCAGTCCGGGCGGCGGTCTCACGCGCCGAAGCGCGCTCGATTACTTTTTGCAAATCATCATAATCATATTTCAGGTAACCCGCCAGGTCGGCGTGACCGGGCCGGGGAATCGACTTCGGCTCGCGCTTCCGGTCTTTCCAGTTCTTGTGATCTTTGTTGGGAATATGAATCGCAATCGGGCTGCCGATTGTCTCACCCTCCCAGAGCCCGCCGGTAATCAGGGCGCGATCACTCTCAATCCGCATCCGCTTGCCGCGACCATAGCCCATCTGGCGACGGCGCAACTCAAGGTTGATTGCAGCGAGGTCAAGTTTCAGTCCGGCCGGGATACCTTCGATAACCGTCGTCAGGCCCGGACCATGTGATTCGCCGGCAGTGAGAAATCTGATCATTTACCCAACATCCTCATAGTGTCATAGAACTCCGGCGCGGAGATCGCTATCGCTTCTTGATACGCTCCGGAAGGCTCTCCGGCAAGCAGAAGATTCAGCACCTCGACCGACAT
>JBDRQZ010000076.1:0-3306 GCA_043826025.1 bacterium
CCCGTCGTGATACAGAAACAGAGTTTCGTAGTCGATATCTGGATTCTGATCGAGCCGCCAGGCGAGATACTCCCCATCCTGGTCGATGTGAATCATATCCGGCCACGACTTCCGGATTCGCTCATAAAGGTCTCGTACATCGCCGCAATCCCGCAGCTTAGTTTCAAGCTGAAATTCTTTCCGAGACGGAAGCCCGAGACAAACGATCGGCATGCGCAGCCGTCCATACAACCAGGAGCCGACGGCCACTGTCACCAAGCCGATTCCTCGCGCCAAGCCAGGTCGCAAGGACCGTATGTGCGCCAACGTCGACAGCAGACTCACTACGAGCTTGGCTCGCGCCATTGCCCCCTCGTGGACATGAAATCCCAGTTTTCGCATAACCTTGACGGCCGTTGTAAAGCCCCAGATGCAGGTCATGCCGCGGTCTCGAGAAAGTGAGATCGCATATTCATAGAGATCGACGAATGTCGTGCCGCCCCGGAACCTCGCGTCAAGCAGGCTATTCTCGCTCTTGGCGGTGGGCGTACGCCTGCCGCCGGCAATCAGGTTGATTGGAATCATCCCCTGACTGCCGATCACTCTGTCGCCGAGGAGAGCCACCGTGTACACGAAGGTGCGGGGGTCTCTGCCTGGATATTCCCAGTCCCAGTGTTGTCTATCTCGATTGTCGCCGTAGGTAGTGTTGTGCAAAGCGAGAGCTTCGGAGATAAGATCGCTCGCCTCCGGGTCCAAATGTCGATATACGATTCTCTCATTCATTCCGAGGTAAGCACCTTATCATAACCTTCAACCTGCCACCAGTTGGCGACTGCCGCTGCCGGAGCCATCCAGGCACCTGTCTCCTGGCCGTGTTCAAGTAAGCGCTCATAGAACTTGAGACTGTCGCCCTGCATATAGGAGTTGTGCCAAACTACCGTGAGCACACCGGCCAATGAGGCGGTAATGTCCAGGAGAGATTTGGTCAACTTCCAGCCGGTTTCCCAATCCAGTCTCATGTATCGCTCCAGAGCGCAGTCCATGAGAGTCAGGGGGAGTTCAATAATGTTCAGAAACCGATCCTGCTCCAGATCAAATGGTCGAAAGGGGTGGCAAACGCCGTTACGAAAGCCGACACAGTCGGCGAAACCGAAGGTCGTATCGTAGGTGAAACCGAGTTGCTCAAGCAGCCGCCAGGTGTTGGGCACGTGGAATCTGAGAAAATGATTTCTATAGCCAACGACCTCGGCGCCGAGCACATCTTCCAGCCGTGCCTTTTCCTCCCTCATTTTTTCTCGATCGAGATATGCTTCATGGCCGCCATGAAGACCAATCTCCCAGCCGCTGTTGTTCAGGTTTCTCAAGACTGGGCGCAAATCGCGAAGCTCATAGTTGAAGTCCGGTTCATCCTTCCTGAGCGCAAGAAAGTAGAAACTCGACTTGGCCCCATGCCGATATTCCAGTTCCTGAATGAGCTCGAAATTCCAGAGCGGGTTGCGGCGTCGCAAAAACAGCGGCAGCGCCCAGGCGGAAGCCTGCTTAAACCTGCCACCACTGACCGCTCGTGCTATCTGCTTACAGATGTCGAATCGCCGTTGATAGACCCCATCAATGTCATGGGTCAGGCAGATCGCGTATCGCTTACCGTTCGGATAGTTGGGGCGCAAGCCCTGGTCGACCAGCCACCGCGAGACAGAGGGGTCAAAAATCGAGCGACTGGTCGAACAATAGTAAGGAAATCGTCCAAAACAATCGCGAAGGCCGGACACATATTCCTCGGCCCGCACGAAATGTTGCCACAGTTCCGGGTGTGTCTGCAACCGCGATGACGACAATCCAGTTCCTCCGGTTTCAGCGGTCTATCATGACATTCCGAATCGATCTGATGTTTTAAGTAAAGTGAAGCGACATATCGGCGTCAAGCTTTTACTCCAGCGAATCTGCAGGCCGACACCGACTTTGTTGTCATGGCAGACGGCGAGCAGATCGCTAAATGAATCGGGAGTCTGACTCAGCTGGCGTCTTCATTCCTGTTGCTCTGAGTCTGCAGAATTCGGCTGCTTGACAGTGGCTGCAAAGAAGGCCTGCCAGGAGGCAGCACCGTAGGTCAGGTGCAGACTCAGGAATCCCAGGGGCAAGCAAGGTAGTTGCCAGACAAGCTTGTGTTTGATTGCTGCGGCGACAGAGGCGATCACCGAGCAGAGGCCGTAAACAAGAGCCAGACCCACTAGGAGGTAGCGCGCAGTCGGGGAGACGAAGGTGAGAATCGTGAGCAAGAGGAGCACAAAGACGAAGGTCATGGGCACGAAATGCCTCGGGCTGAGTCCACCACCGCCCCGCTTGGCGACTGAAATGTTCCAATAACCATTGTGCCAGGCCTGTTTCAGCAGACCGCCGATCGAATCGCGGCAAAGGTAGGTTGGTCTGATTTCGGGATTCAGGAAGGACTTCAGGCCGAGTCGATTCATCCGGCCATGCAGATCATTGTCCTGACTCCGAACCAGCGACTCGTTAAAACCACCGGCATCGATAATCGCCTGCTTTGAATAGAGCGCCATCGTGACCGCGGTGACCCAACCAGATTCACCGCCAATGCGGTGCGCTCCACCACCCACCCCAAACGGACTCGATAGTATAGCTGCGTTTGCTCTGCCAATCGGACTCTCCCCTACAGTTTTCAGGATCCCGCCAACCGCGGCGGCGGCGGTTTCTCGCATAGTCTCCACGCAGCGCTTCAGATGATCGGGTTGCAATCGCACGTGGCCCGAAGTCCAGAGAATGAGATCGAAGCGTGACTCTCTGATTCCCAGATTCATACCGGTCGAGACGATTTCACCCGGATTGCTGAATGCCCGAATGCGGGAATCGCGCGCGACCCAGGAGTCAATAATCTCCGGGGTGCGATCAGTCGACATGCCGTCGATCAACAGGATCTCGACCAGCTCCTGCGGATAATCCTGCGCAGTCAGCGATTGCAGGCATTCCTCAAGATAGCGCTCTTCGTTGCGGAGCGCGAGGATGACCGAGATCGGCGGCAGATCACTCAGATTGCGGGACTTGTCGGCGGCGTCACTCATTTCTTCATGATCGCTGCATAGTCCATGCCGGAGCCTCTGATCTTGTGAACAGTGCAGGAGGCAAACCCAGCCTGTTGCGCCAGGTCGATTATCTGGTCACGTTTGAAGAAATAAACCGGGCAGTTCTTGAGCCAGTAGCGCAGCTTGCGAATTGGCGTCCTCCAGAGCGAGATACTGGGGAATGAAGCAACCACGGAGTGATTACAGACATTCAGAAATCGCTGCAGAACCGCGACCGGTTCCGGGATAT
>JBDRQZ010000077.1:0-6138 GCA_043826025.1 bacterium
CTTTGTGCTCAAGGAACGACACTGCCGCGAGAACCCGCAAAACCCTTCCAAGCATAACCTCCGCATCAGCCGCTCGCTGGAGCAGGTGATTATGACGGCGATCGAAAAGAAGCCCCACAAACGTTACAACACCGCGGAAGCCATGAGGAATGCGCTGCAGCAGGCGGCGATCGAGAGCGCCACCGAGACGAAACTCGTGGTAAGCGGCAAATGGCGGAGCAAAGTTGCACTCTGGGGCATGATTGCGGTAATCGTGGTGGCGGGAGCCTGGTTTGGCTATCAGTACCGATCATGGCTCAGTTCGCTGTTCAGTGGCCCGCCGGAGCTGCAGATCGCCTCGCAGAGTATCAAGGAGGGAGAGACATTTGCTCCGATACCCCTGGACTCGCTGATCGCCAGAGACCCTTCCCTGGCCGTCGCCGGCTGGAGCTTTCATGGGCTGAAGGATTTGACGGCAGTGGTGCGCGAGGGCGCGATTCGCGTCGCGCCACCGGATTCTGACTGGTTCGGTTCTGAGAATATCACTTTTGTGGCAGAGCGGCGAGAGGGAGGGCGAGATTCCACTGCGGCGCTGTTTACGGTCCGGAACGTCAATGATCCGCCCCGGCTGGTGGGCGCAGTTGAGCAGCGGATCAAGTCGGGAGAGAGTTTTGCCCCGTTGCACCTGGGCGATTTGGTCGATGATCCCGATGATCCCGACAGCGCGATCAGTTGGAGTTGGGGCAATCCCCGGCACCTGACGGTCGCGCGGCAGGGTCGCGATCAGTTGCTGGTGGCCCCGTCGCCGGGCTGGAGCGGCAAAGAGCAGCTCGTACTTATCGCGACCGACAAAGCCGGAGGCTCTGACACGCTGTTGGCTGAATTTGAGATCCAGCCGCCCGATTCGGCGATTTCTGCTGAAGTCAAGTATGAGGTCAAGCTGCTGGTGGAGCCGCCGGGCGGCATCATCCGTGATCAGCTTGGCAACCGCTATGAAGGTTCGCTGCGTCAGCATTTGGTCGACGGTAGCTACATTTTCACGGTTTATCACCGCGACTATCCGCTCCACGAAGTCAAAGTCAAAGTGAACTCAGCCGCTGTCGACACGACGATTGATTTGACGAAACTGTATGCAGGTGAAACAACCGGGTTGCTGCTGGTAAACCTGCTCACCGGTAGTAACGAGGCGCTGGGACGGCCTTTTAGTATTAACACCTTTACGACAAGCTATCGCAGTGGCGATCACAAGGTTCGACCCGACCTCTGGCCCGGCAAGTACCGGGTCGGGATCAAACTCGAGACCGGTGAACGCCTAGATAGTGTTAATATAGAGATCGAAGGCCAAGCTAAAGAACGCCTGAGCGTTCCGCAGCTTGAGGTTGAGACGGAAATCCTCCCCGGCAAGCAAACCTGGGTGGATTTCTACGTAACCCAGCCGGATCAGCGGTAAGTTGGCAACTGCCTAACGATGGGAGGAGTGTACATGCGCACTATCGGTAAGTCGATATTGGTAGTCACGGTAGCATTGCTGGTGGGAGGATCGCTGCTCCACAGTCCTCCGGCGCGAGCGCAATCAGTCGAAGAAGATTCTGGCCTTCATCAGGCGTTTGAACAAGCAGGTCGAGATTTCCTGCACCAGCACGACGATCAAGCGATTCAGGCTTTGGAGCAAATTGTCGCCGATCCCCTGTTTGAATCCACCAGTTACTCGTTCAGGATGAATGTCCATCTGCTGCTGGCCAAGATTTACTACTTCAAGGACAAATTGGAGAAGGTCAAGCAGCAGATACGAGTGATTTTGGAGTCGGACTGGCACTTCGACTTCGCTGCCGACAGCACCAGCGCAGCGCTCCTGGAAATCGTTGATCAGGTCAAGGAATCTATGCAGGCCAGCCAGCCGCGAGCACCTCTGACCTTTGCCTTTGTGCCGGACTGCGACACGACAAAACCATTGCGGGCAAAAGTCAATGAAACAACCACTGTGCAGGTTGGCACCACACCGGATACGGTATCGGTCACTCTCAAGCTGGCACAGCCGGAAAACGGTCTTACGCTTACACAGACTGGAGCGAACAGGGTGTCACTCTCATTTACACCGGACGCGGCGGAGGTGGGCACCATCCGCAGAGTTGCGCTGGTCGGCGAAACCGCCGACACCAGCATGACTCTCGAACTGGCCTTTGAGGTCAAAGCGGCCGGTAAATCGAATCTCTGGAAATACCTTGCCGGAGGTGCCGGTGCGGTCGCCACCGCTGCCGTGATCATCGCGACGTCCGGGTCCGACACCGAAGAAGAAGCCGAGACCAAACTGCCCAGCCCGCCGGGACATCCGGCAGATCAGAATTGAGGGGGGATTGAAATGTGGCATATATCAAAAATTGAGTCCGGTCTCTCGAAATCCAGCCGCAAGGCGGCAAGGGCCAGAGGACATAGGCATATGTATCGACTATTATTGGCTGTAGTTAGCTGCTGTCTGCTGCTGTCTGTCACAGTGTTGGCAGAGATTCCTTCACAGGGGCAATCTAGTCTCGCTGCGGGCGACACGCAGCTGACTGCGCTTGCGACAACCTGGTACGTGGCGATACCACCAACTGGGAATGATGTCAATGATGGCAGTCAGGGAAGTCCCTTTGCGACAATCCAGAAAGCGGTTGATGTCGCGACGTCCGGCGATTTCATCGAAGTTGGCGCTGGGCAGTTTGATGCCTTTCGGGACTCTGCGAAGACTTTGACAATAACGGGTAATGCCGGTGGAACCACAGTGTCTCCGGCCTCAGTGAATGTCCACTGTGTGCTTGTCGAGAATGTGGCAGGAGGACTTCGGCTGGAGAGGCTGACTCTCACGGGTGCGATAATGACCGTCGTTGATACTATGCATCAAGGTGCCGGGTTGCTTGCCCTGAACTCAAATGTGGTTCTAGAGAATTGTGAGATCAGCGACAACACGAGCGCGACATCGGGGGGCGGACTTTCTTTCCGCAACGGCTCAACGTTCGAAATCTACAACTCTCACATCTGCAACAATCAGGCTGGTCAGTCAAATCAGGGCTCAGGCGGGGGTCTCGTTGCAGTAAGCGCTTCTACCGGGACAATCGAACGAACGGTGATCGACGGTAACAAAGCGGAAGCGAATGGCGGCGGAATCTTCTTAATCAATGGCAGTCAGGACTGCGGCAGAATCTTCAATATTGTCAATTGCCAGATAACGAACAATAAGGCTAATCAGGGAGGTACGGGTATCGGTGTCAACAAAGTTCGGCTTAATCTGACAAATACGATCGTCTACGGCAACTCCTGCGTAGATTGCAGCAGTGCCCGTGCTGGCGTTTACGTCGCTTTGTGTGATCCCCATTTGCGTTATAACGACTGGTTCTCCAACACCACCGCCAATCTCCAACTGGACTCCTGCGTAGCGGCGGAAAATGTGGGCAATATCTCACAAAACCCGTCCTTTGTAGAGTCACCATCCTGCTACAGCAGTCAATTGGATCCCTCCTCTCCCTGTGTTGACAAGGGCGACCCAACGATAGATGCTTTGCCGGGGGGCGGCGACTACTGCGATATTGGCGTCCTGGATATACCAGGAGACGGTGGCGACTCCAATAGATGCCCAAAGGCGGGCCTATCGCTAGTCTACCCTTTGGAAGATACGCCTATTCTGGATACTTGCAGCGCAAGTGACGAGGACGAAGATCCGTTGACGTATAGAGTCATTAACGGCCCTTCGCACGGAATACTCTACCCATTCGATAAGTACTCCGGCGCGTTTGTGTACACGCCGAGTTCTGATTACGATAGTACTGATCAGTTCACGTTCGAGGCGTCTGACGGTGTATGTTTGTCCAACCCAGGAACGGTTTCAATCTTTGTCACGCCGGTCAACGATCCACCGATAGTCAGCGATATTCCGGACCAGGAGATTTCGGCGAGCGGTATATTTGCGATATTCGATCTCGACGGTTATGTCAATGATGCAGATGACGATACAAGCAGTCTGGACTGGAACCCCAGCGGTCAAGATTCTCTTGATGTGAAGATTGACCCCAGTACCCACAAAGTGACGATTACAAGAAAGTACGAAGCATGGAGGGGTTCCGAGTACATTACATTTACTGCGTACGATCCCGATTCGGCCTCAGGCTACGATGCGGCCTGGTTTACCGTAAGGCCGCCGAATCCAGCGGTTCAGTTGGACTCCAGCTACTATCTGTTTACGGCGACTGAAGGAACCTCCAACCCCGAACCACAATCCCTGCTCGTGCACAATGCCGGTGAAGGGACACTGCACTGGACGGCGACAGATAGTGCAACCTGGCTGACACTGTCGAACACTAGCGGGGAAAATGACGGTTCGATTCTGATAAGTGTTGACATCACTGGACTGGCCGCGGGTACATTATTCGGCACGATTACCGTCACCGCTGCGGAATCTGACAGTGCGGATACTCCCTCCGCGCAGGCTGTTGTCGAGTTGCAAATCAACGAGAATCAGCCGCCGGTGGCCCGGGATACTACGGTGTCCTGTTTCGAGGATGGCTCAGTTGTCGTGCAGTTGCAGGCCTGGGATCCTGAAGGGGATGCGATTACCTATGAGGTGGTCGATTCAGGGAGCCTCGGTGCAGTAGCCGATTTCGATTCGTTGGCGGGAACTCTGCTCTACACACCCGCAGCCGATAGCAATAACTCCGACCTGCTGACCTTCCTGGCCCACAGCTTCGACGCAGCCTCGGAGGTTGGTACGGTCTACGTGGAGATTGCGCCGGTCAACGATCCGCCATTCTTCCGCGACACCATCCCCGATCAGACTATCAACGAGGGTGATGCATTCGCCCCCATTGATCTGTCGGTCGACGATATCGACAACCCCGGGAGCGAGTTGACCTGTAGTGCAACCGGGCAAGAGAGTCTGACGGTCGAGTGCAGCGAAGAATTGCAGGTAACAGTCGTGCCGCCCGACAGCGACTGGTTCGGCGAAGAGACAATCACCTTCACCGTGTATGATGACAGCGGCGCCTCGGCAAGCGACGTGGTGGTTTTCACGGTTGTGAACGTCCCCGACCCCCCGGTGTGTTTCGACATTCAGTACGAGATTGACGAAGACAGCGTGCTGGATGGCTGCTTTCCGGCTACGGATGCCGACGGTGATGCACTCAGTTTCATTATCTGGTCGGAACCCGTTCATGGGCAGTTGAAGGACTTCGATACTTCGACGTGTTCATTCACCTATACCCCGGACCTCGATTTCAGCGGCAGCGACCAGATTGGCTATCAGGCTTCTGATGCTGTTTATACATCTGGCCGTTGCCTCTGTGAGATAACTATCAATCCAGTCTGCGATGCACCAATGGTAAGGGAGATTAGCGATTTCCACTTCGGCGAAGGCGACACCATGATTACGGTGCTGCTGGACGATCAGGTTTTTGACGTCGACGATACGGTCAGCAACATATCCTGGCAGATCACGCCGATCTGTGGCAACTTCCAGACAACGATCAATGATCGAGTCCTGGAGATTAAGCCTCGGGATCGCAGCCGACCGCGAGCCGATCGCCTGATGTTTGTAGCGACCGATCCCTGTGAGCAAGCGGACACCGCACTGGCGGATGTCCTGATGGACGGCAACAACGTCATGGTCTGCGATGATATCTCGGCCGGCACCTATCGCATGATTTCTCTGCCCTTGATGCCTTCCAGTTTCAATGCCGATACGCTGCTCGGCGACTTGATTGCCGGTCGCCCTGAGTATGATTGGCGACTCGAACGCTGGGACCCGACGCTTCAGCAGTATGACACCGACATTGATCGCCTGGAGCCGGGTGGTGCCTATTGGATCCTCTCGAAAGGCGGCTCTAATCTGTCAATTTCCGGCGAGAGCATTCCGCCCAATCAGCTCAGCACTTTTCCTAACCGCCCGGACTCGACTTTCGGCTTCTATGAAATCGAGCTCTGGCCCGGCTGGAACCAGATCGGGCCGCCGACAACCTACGCGATAGATTTCCTCGCTTGCTATGCCGGTGACTGGACCGGCGACAAGTACTGGATGGCAGATGCCGGCGCTCTCGAACTTAATCCGGTGAGTCCCGCTCTCTATCATTACAACGGCAATGGTACCGATGTCACTCTTTGTTACGATGCCTTTCAAGATGGCGCGGCGACAAT
>JBDRQZ010000078.1:0-3020 GCA_043826025.1 bacterium
GGCATGATTCGCGGCATTGAAATGTTGCCGCTGCTCCTGCTGATCGGCGTGGCAATCATGCCGAATGTAGCGGAGGCGGTGACTTTGACTATCGACCAGGCGGTCGGTATGGCGCTGGAACGCAATGAGGATTTCCTGGTAGTCAAGACCGAGCTGGACAAGGCCGACGCTGAAGTCAAGAATGCGGTCGCCGGCGCGTTGCCGCATCTCGATTTCTCCAGCTCTTTACAGCGCAACCATGAGATTCCGACCATCGTCTTCGGCGGCGAGCAGTTCCGGCTGGGCACGAATAATGACATTAACCTGAATCTGACCCTTACGCAGCCGATTTATCTGGGCGGCAAGGTGTTTGCGGCGGTCAAGATCGCTCGCATCTATCGCAAGTACATCGACGAGATGGTGCGTGAAAGCGAAGCTGAGGTTGTCTTCGGGGTGCGCCAAGCCTTCCTGGGTACGATTCTCGCCCACGATGTCGTTGAGGTCTACCGCGCCGCAGTAGAGACCGCAGAGTACAATCTGCAAATGGTTCGCAAGCTGGCAGAGCAGGGGATGGTTTCCGACTACGAGGTTCTACGAGCCGAAGTGGAAGCTGCAAACCTGCGGCCACAACTGATCCAGGCGGAGAATGACGCGGCCATCGCGGTTGATCGTCTGAAAGATCTGATCGGGATTGATTCAGAGGAGGTACTGGAGTTGGCCTACGACTTCGACCCGGGACTGGCTAATCGACAATTGAGTCTGCAATCTCTGCAGTCTGCGGCAACTGCAAAACGGCCCTTGCTCAAGGAGCAGGACTACTATGAGCAGTTGCGACGCAAGGCGATCGCGGTAGCCAAGGCCGGGGGCCGCCGGCCAAACATCTCGCTGTCCTCGGGGCTGAACTGGAGCTATCAGCGCGACGATTTCAACTTGGCGGCCGATGACTTCACCCGCAGTTGGTCGACGACTCTCTATTTCAGTATGCCGCTGTTCGATGGTTTTGCCGCTTCAGCCGAGGTCAAAAAGGCGAAACTGGACCACCGTGCCAGCCAACTGCAATTAAAGCAGGCCGGCGATCGGGTTGAGATTGACGTGCGGGCGGCATACCTGCAATATCAGGAATCGAGCGACCGTCTGGAAGCGCAGTCGAGGACCGTCGATCAGGCGGCGGAGGGTCTGCGGATTGCCAGACTTAGATATGAGAGTGGTGTCGGCACCCAGTTGGAGGTGCTCTCCGCTGAGTCTGCCCTGACTCAGGCGCGGACGAATTACGTGCTGGCGACACATGACGCGGCTCTGGCGGTTTATCGCCTGCTGCGCGTCACCGGAATCGAAAGTTGGGACGAGCTTAAGGAGCTATAGATGAGAGTGGGAATACTGATCCTGATAGCATTGTTGATGCTGACCGGCTGCGGCGGAACCACAGAAGAGGGCAAGACGGTACTGCCCACCGTTCCGGTGCAGACGGCGATTGCGGAAATCGGCGATATCCAGCAGACCCGTGAATTTACCGGTGGTCTGGAGGGCATTGAGCAGGCCGATGTTTACATTCGTCTTTCCGAAGCGATCACGGCGCTGCCATTTGCGGAGGGTGCCAAAGTCAAGGCGGGACAGGTGATTGTCCAGCTTGACAAAGGCGGCGCGAGCTCCGGCTATTATCAAGCCGAGGCAGCCTTTGCGAACGTCCGCAAGACCTATGAAAAGATGAAGAAGCTCTATGACGAAGGTGCGGTGAGCGAATCGCAATTCGATGATGCCGAAGCTGCCTACGAAGTCGCCAAGGCCAACTACGATTCCGCCAAGGAACTGGTGGAGATCAGTGCACCAATATCCGGGGTGCTGGCCGATCTCAACGTACAGGTCGGACAGGTGCCGGCTATCGGCACGCTGGCGGCGCGAGTCGCGCGCAGCGACTCCTTACGGGTAACGTTCGGTGTTCCAGCCAGTCTGCTCAGCCGTTTCCGCAAGGGCATGACCGGCGAAGTGAGCGTGGCATCGGTGACTGAGAAGTTCACCGGCAAAGTAACCGACATTGCCAGTGCCGCCGATCCGGCGACCCGGACTTTCGCAGTCGAACTCACTTTGCCCAATCCGGAGGGCAAACTCCAGCCGGGAACCTTCGCCAAGGTCAAGTTCGTCATCGACTCAAAGTCGGGTGTGATCGCTGTCGACCGCAATGCCTTGCTCTCCACCGAAGGCATCTACAGCCTCTTCGTTGTGCGGAACGATACCGCTTACTCGCGCAGCGTGACGATCGGTATTGTCAATGACATCCACACCGAGATCGCCAGTGGCCTGGAGGCCGGCGAGGAAGTGGTAACCCTGGGACAGAACTTCCTCGCTGACGGTTACCCAATCGTCAGAGCAAAGGAAGGTCAGCAGTGATTCTGTCGAGGGTTGCAGTCAATCGACCAGTCTTCGCCGTGATGGTCATCCTGGCGCTGCTGGTGCTGGGTCTGACCGGTTTCCGCGCTTTGCCGGTCGAACTCTTTCCCGAGGTCGACTTCCCCTTCGTGGTGGTGTCGGCAGTCTACCCGGGGGCGGCGCCCGAGACGATGGAGACCGAGGTCATCAAAAAGATCGAGGATGCAGTTAATCCAATTGACGGCGTCCGGCATATTACTTCGGTCTGTCAGGAGGGCTTCGCGTACTCGGTGGTCGAGTTTGCGCTGGAACGTAACGGCGATCTCGCGGCTCAGGATGTGCGCGAGAAAATCGCGATCGTTCAGGCCGATTTGCCCGAAGATGTTGAAGATTTAATTGTCCAGCGGTATGACCCCGGCGCGCAGCCGGTGATGTCGCTGGTGGTGACCGGCCCGCGTTCGGCGCGTGAATTAACTTACTACGCCAAGGAAATCGTCAAGAAACGAATCGAATCGGTGCCCGGCGTCGGCAATGTCGACCTGATCGGCGGTGAAGAACGCGAGATCCTGGTCGAACTAAGGCTTGACCAACTCGAAGCGGTCAATCTCTCGATCGCTGAGGTCGAAGCCAAAGTCTCGGTTGCCAGCCTGGAAATCCCGGCTGGACGCCTGGAAGCC
>JBDRQZ010000079.1:0-7067 GCA_043826025.1 bacterium
CGCCCAGCAAGAAAAAGCCGCCCTGGGACGAGCGCGGTCTCTACTTCCTTCACTTCGGCCCACCCGATTTGGTGGAGGATGAGCCCTCCGAGCTTTGTACCACGCTTGTGAGCAGCGGTGAGCTCTGGACCTGGTTCCCGCATTCGAACCGGAATGAGCGCATGATGAGTGTGCTGTTCCAACCTGACTGCGGCCTGGAGTGGATCGCGGTGCCATCCGGCATGACGCAACGTGACTACATGAAGTTTGGCGAGGTGCTGGAATTAGTCAAGACCTCACCCCCTGCGGGTTATTCCCCTGACAATCGCGAGCCCCTTCCTTTCACTCTCACCGGCTATCGCTTCGGTCAGCGGGATGACTCAACCGATCTCTGGCTGGCTTACGCGTTTCCGGTCTCCGAACTCTGCAAGTCTTGTGACTCGGTTCGATTGCAATCCACCTTCGTGCTCAGCAGAAACGAAGAACCTTTTGCCGAGAGGTTTGGGCCGTCTCAGTCCCTGCGGTTTGACCGCCAACGAGAGATTCGGCTTTCCTGCGAGGGGCTGGCCCGAAGTGACGTTGCGATGCAGATAGAGAGATTCACGGTGCCCAGTGGCGACTACCAAATCGGCACAAAGATCGATGACCTGTTGAATTCGAAACGCGGTTTCACGGGAAAACTCTCACTTTCGGTTGTGCCTTTTCTCGATCCCAAGTCGCAGACACTCGTCTCGGACCCGATGCTGCTCGCCAGCGAGCCGACTAGTGGAGATGAGATCAATCCTCGATTCGAGCGGATAGTCGACGGCATCAGACTCCAACTCTGCCCACTCCCCGGCAACCTGCTGCGTCGCGACCAGGATTCGCTGCGCGTCTATCATGAAGTTTACGGTCTTCGGACCGATACGGTCGCCAGGTCGCAAGTGCAACTGACCTATGTCGTTTTTCCTGACAGAAATGGTCTACAGCAGCCGTACGACACCCTTTACGACGGCGTGATGATCGGCCGAGGTTCAGCGATGACTTGCTATCGATCATTCTCGCTGGAAGGAGTCAGGAGAGGGGAGTATTTCTTGCTGATCGAGTGTGTCGATCTCAATGACAACCAGCTCCGGGCCACGGGCAAAAGACGGGAGGCAATACTGAGATTCAAGGTCGTCTGAGCTCTCGGCAGCTCAAAAAACGCTTCGACGCCGCAGATTGCATCCCGCGATGCCAAAGGCGTCGAGTTTTATCTCGTAGTTCATTCAAAGACTGGACAAGGAACTGAGCGAAAGGATCGACGATGCGATACAAACTACTTGGTCGAAGCGGGCTGCGGGTGGCGGAACTCTGCCTGGGGACCATGACTTTCGGCAGCGAATGGGGCTGGGGCTCCGACAAAAGTGAAAGTCGTCGAGTCTTCGACATGTACCTCGATCAGGGCGGAAATTTCATCGACACCGCAAATCGCTACACCGAAGGCACCAGCGAGAAATTCGTCGGGGAGTTTATTGCCGACAAACGAGAGCAGATTGTGCTGGCCACTAAGTTCACCTTGAAAATGCGCAACGGCGATCCCAATGCCGCCGGCAACCATCGCAAGAATATGGTACAGTCGCTGGAAGCCAGCCTCAAACGGCTGAACACCGACTATGTTGACCTCTACTGGCTGCATGCCTGGGATTTTACCTGCGGCGTCGATGAGGTGATGCGGGCGCTCGATGATATGGTGCGGGCGGGAAAAGTCCTCTACCTTGGGATTTCCGACACCCCGGCCTGGATTGTCTCGCAGGCCAACATGCTGGCCGACCTGCGCGGCTGGGCGCCATTCGTCGGACTGCAAATCGAGTACAGCCTGATCGAACGAGCGGTAGAACGGGAGCTGTTGCCGATGGCCCGCAGCCTCGATCTGGGTGTCACCCCCTGGGGAATCCTCGGCGGCGGGATGCTCACCGGAAAGTACGCCAACGCCGGTGATGAGCCCAAGCGGATGCAGAGTGACAGCCCGCGGCTGTCCGAGCACAACCAGGCGATTGCGGCTGAAGTTGGCAGGGTTGCCAGCGAGCTGGAACGCAGTTCGTCGCAGGTTGCCATTAACTGGCTGCGGCGGCAAGCCGGCACGATCATCCCGATTCTGGGAGCGCGGACTCGAGAACAACTGGCAGACAACCTCGGCTGCCTGGATTTTTCACTTTCTGATGAGCAAGTCGAGCGACTGAGCCGGATCAGCAATCTGGAACTTGGTTTCCCCCATGATTTTACAACCAAGGAGCCGATCCGAGACATTATGTACGCGGGAACCTATGACCAGTTAGACAATCACCACCGACGCTAAGTCGTAATTCTGGACGGCGAGATTTCATGAGCGGCAAGGAGATTTTGTCGCTCTTTTTTTTGATTATTTCTCAGAGGTGGTGACAGTTTCTGTCACCCACCATGCATATCTTATAATTGAAAAAAGGGGGATGGTCGAGGAGGACTTGAAAGCTCCCGGTCAGTCTCAGATTGGTTGGGGCAGGTCGTGATTGATTTTATTTGGATGATTGAACTCACGGGAGGAGCTTCCCTCTCGATTTTGTAAGGGTTGACGGATACTCAAAAGGGAGACAGTGGCGTCGGCAGGTTCGCACGGCCTGCCGGCGTCTCGCTATTTAATCAACTTATTCTCAATGACTTATATCTTACCGCCAGCTTCATCCGGAAGGTCTTCAATGCTGATGCCATACTCTCCCTCAAGCAGACCGATGAAGAAGAGAATGTCGGAATTCGGTGCGGAGTGCTCCAGATGATAGGCTTTCAACTCCTTGAGCCTCGCCACCTTCTCCGGGAAGTATTTCATAAACTCGGGGTCGATGGTGATCAGCGTTCCGATCTGGGTGTCCATCACCTCATTCCAGTCCGCGAAAGTCGTGGTCCAGATGGTCACATGTTTAGCTATCGCAAGCTCAAGCGACAGTTTGACTTCATGTCCGGGGCGACCCCGCTCTCCGGTAGTGCGAATTTGCCAGTTACGCGCCACGTCATAATCGACCAAGCCATAGGCATCGACGATATGTACTCGTGGCCCTGCCGCGTATCCGAGATAGCCGATATTGCCGGTCGCCACGACCAGTGGGTAGTTGGTGTCCTCCTGCAACCGACGCAGGATTTGGCCTTTCTCATACCAGAGATGAGCGCTCGGCTCTTCAAAGAGAGCGCGATAGGCCGGATGCCAGAGATCGTAATACTGGCGCTCGTCGGCGATATGTACGACCCGCAACGGCGCCCTGATCGGCAGGAAAGCGAGCAGTGCCGTTGCCACCAGCAGCAGCGCTACGCCGAGCTGTGCGACCAGTTTGCTGCGAATCAAGTAGTTGGGAAGATCGTTTATGGTGAGTGCGAAGAGCACCAGGCTTGGTAGATAGAATCGAAATGCCATAAAATCGCCGCCCAGGCGAGTGACATAGAACATCAGTAACAGCGCCTGTGCCAGCATCACCAGGCGGCGCTCATTGCTGCGCCAGGCCTCACGCCAGGCGGCGCTGCTAATCAACAGGACAAGTGCGAGCAGGATTGCCGCCGCCAGGACCGGCGAATAGCGCCAGAAGTGTTCGAAATAGGCCCAGCCCTGACTCCAATAGGTGCCTAACCCCGCTTTGGCGTAATAGGTATTGGGAAACAGCTCACCATAGTAGAACCAGCGGAAGAGATGATACCCCCCCGCCAGAATAAGAATCGGCAGGCTCAACCCGATTATATCGCCGCACCAGTATCGGAACTGACCTTTGCGTTTCTTCACGATCAGACCGATACCGCGCACAAACTCGATCAGATAGAAACTCAGGCCGAGTATTACCAGCTCTGGGCGGGTCAGATAGAGCAACGCCAGCAGCGCTCCGTGGAGGCTCCTCTTCCCCAGCAACCCATGTCGCTTGTAGGAGATGTAGAATACTACCAGCAGCAGGCAGACCAGCGGGAATTCCAGCCCGCTCACCGAGAAGTCGCGCCAGCCGCTGTTGGTCACAAAGATCACCAGAGCCAGGGGCAGAATCAGTCGCCTGCCGCGATGGTCCTGATCGGCGAAGGCGGCCAGCGACACCGCGGCGAGCGTTAAAACCAGGCTGAGCCACAGCGCGGAGGCGCGAACGGCCAGACCGAGGAAGGTCGGAATCGCGATCAGGAAGAGCCAAAGCGGGTGCGTGAAGCCCTCGACTCGTTCACCAATGTTATAGACCAGGCCGTAACCGCCGAGCCAGTTCTCGATGTAGCGGAAGGTGATGTAGGCGTCTTCGCAGGCCCAGAGTCGGCTGATCACGCCGTACAGACAAAGCACGATCAGGGCGAACGCACCGAATCTGATGAATGCAGGCGTCAGCGCGGGATTCGATCCGGGCACACGCTTATTAATCGACTTTGTCATCCGAGCTTAGCTTGTCGGGACGGTAAACGCCGTCCAGCCGAATGCCACAAAAATCCCGGCAGGCTTATGGAATCGACCGGTCCACCAATCTGCAGATCGGGCCGCGGCTTAATTCTCTTTCTTCAGGGCCGCCGGCTTACCGATCGTGATCGCCGCGCCTTCACAGTCGAAGAACGCCGGCGCGATCGAGCCGCCATCCTTCAGCGAGCAGACCCAGTGACCGGCCGGCGCGATGAAGGTACTGTCGATATTGATGAACTGCGCCTTGGCGCCTTTCGGCACGCTGAACGACATTGTGAAAGCGGGAATATCCTTACCCGCCGGAATCGGCATCTGCCCGGTGAAATCGACCCAGCCGATCAACATCTGATGGTTGAGTGAATCCAGATTCGAGATAAACTGGCCGGCCTTGGGCAGCGTCGGCCCGACGGTGACGTTCTTCAATTCGACACCTTCGCCATCATAACGGAAACCGAGCGAGAAACCACCTATCTCCTGAGCGAGTGTCAGATAAGCGTTAACCGACACCACCGTATCCTTCTGCGGAACATCGATCTGGCCGGGACACTCAAGGCGCAGGAAATTCGCGGGTGCGGCCTTTTCCTCGGCCAGCGCCGATAGTTGCAGTAGCAAAACAAAGGCCAGTATCAGGCCGACCGTCACGAGTCTTCTTCCTGAAGTCATCATCCGTTCTCCCTAGTAAAGTGTCGCGATTTAGTTGTCGGCTGGTTATACAACCGGCAAACTGAAGCGCCCGTTATTTTGCTTCTCCTCACTACCCTAGATTATCGGTAGATGTCGATTCGTCAACAGCTTTGTCAGAGTTCTCTCTCTGAAACAATCAATACCGTCGGTGTCTCTTTTCTGGTACGCGCGTATACCATGATTAGACAACCGAAAGTCAGGATAATACCGCCCAGCATTTCGCGCAAACTCGGCAGATGCCTAAAAAAAACCAGGGCGATCAAAATCACAAAAACCGGCTGACCCTGACTGATTACCGCGACTTTGGTCAGTTCCATGCGCTTAAGCGCCTGCATGTAGTTCACCCGGGAGAGAATCGGCCCGACAATGCCAAGTGCGATAATTCCCGGCCAGACCAGGTCCACGCCCTGGAGGTCGCCGGTGCCGGAGAGGAATACCAGCCAATATAGTACTGCCATTGAGAGGTTGCGGAGGAAGGTCAGAAGAGTCGGTTCGACGTGACGAATCGCAATCTTTGAGAATAGCTCCGTTAGACCAAAAAGAAACGAGCCGCTGAGCACCAGCCAGAAACCCTCGGTGTACTCGATTCGCATCGTGGCCCGCATAATGAAAATCCCGCCAATCGAAAGGGCTGCACCGACCACCTCCCAGCGATTGAGACGCTCCCGCAACAGCAATACCGCGAGCAGGATTGCCACCGGCACCTCCGAGCGGTTGAGAAACGCGGCCAGCGACGGGTCCATCTTCTGTACCCCGGCCCAGAAGAGAAATATCGCGCACCAGGAGCTCAGCGCAAAGAGCGACATCCAGAGCCAGCCTCTGGCGCTCAGCCGGAAGACAGCTTTAAATCCCCGGCGCGGCAGCAGCCAGAGACCGAGGATCAGCGCCGCGACTGAGAATATGAGGCAGTTCATCGTCAGCGGCGAGACCGCTTCCAGATTCAATTTTCCCAGCACCGTAGCCAGACCGGCGGCAGCGGTAGAGCCGGTGACGAAGAGATAGCCGCTCGTACTGGAGGAATCGACGGAGGTGTTTAAGCGGAGTTTAGGTTCCAAATGCGCCAGCTTCAGAAGTCAGGTTGGTCGTACGCCGCATCGACGGAAAATGCAGCCCGGACCGGAAGGAGTCAACAGCAATCACTTCGGCTTATAAGCGGTGTAAAACACGCGATGCGCATTGCGCAGAGTGCGGCCCGCGCGTGTCGGTTTGGCGGTGATCTTCTTAAACCCCGCTGCCCTGATCATCTTCATGATGTCGGCGTGGGGATAGGCGCGCTCGTAGAAGGTTTCGCGGAAATCGTCGCGCTGGCCCGGGCCAAGCTGCACGAATCCGGCAATCGTAATCTGCGCCAGACGCGTGCCGGCGTCATACTTCCCTTTCATCAGTAGTGCGTGCTCGCCCTTCTTCGAAAACAGCACCGCATCCCAGCGGCGCATGCCGAGCACAGTGTTGACATCGAACATGAAGAAGCCGCCAGGATTCAGGTGCTGATAGGCACGCTCGCAGATCGCGGCGATTTTCTCCGCTTCGAGCACATGGTTCATGGCATCGAAGAAACAGCCGACCGCATCGAACCGTCGCCGCAGGCTGAAGCGGCTCATGTCACGATGCACGAATTCCGGTGCCGGCTTGACCGTGAAGCGGCGCAAACTCTTCTCCGCCATCGTCAGCATCTCTTTGGATTTGTCGAGACCGACGACTTCAATGCCAAGTTTTGCGACTGAGAAAGCTAGCGTGCCGGTGCCACAGGCAAGATCAAGATAGCTTTGGCACTTGTACGCTTCCAGCATCGGCCGCAACCGCGGCCAGGCGACATCATGGAATTCGCCCCAGCCGAGCATATCATAGTATTTGGCGATAGACTTGTACATATATAGTAACAACCCACAGCAGGCTGTGGAAGACCTCTAATCCTGTAGGCGGCACATGTCCACACGTGCCCCTGGAATCGAGTGGGTGACGGACAGATGTGGACATCTGCCGCGCACACTTCTGGCCCGCC
>JBDRQZ010000080.1:0-3999 GCA_043826025.1 bacterium
GCACCCGTGCTGTCCGCCGCGAGCCGCCGGTGGAAGTATTTTTCGGCACGGTCCGACTCGCCCACATTCGCAACCAGCGTGTAGCCCCAGGGCAGACAACGTTCAGCATCACCATAGTTTGTCTGATAGTGGGGATCCTGCAAGAGGATTGCGTCGAGCCGCGCCGTCGCCAGCGGCAGGTTAATTTTCTCATAGAGGTTCGGCAACAGGCAGGCCAGCGCCACCAGACCGACAGCAAGAATGTGCACTAGCTGAGTCTTCGATTTGAGGTAGTGGCGAGCCAGACGCGACACCCCCCACAGGCTGAGCGGAATCCCATAGAATGAAAGCAGGTCCCAGTCGCGCGCTGCACCGAGACTGGGGTTTATCCAGAAACTGAGCAGAAAAGAGGTGAGCGCCAAAAGCGCCAGCGCCTGCTCCGCCATTGGCGCCGTTTCTCGTTTCTCTTCGTGACCCAGCAACTGCACCAGCAGCGCCAGAACCCCGAGCGGCGCAACCAGGAGCAATTCGTTCAGCACATCGAGCAGATGTCGTGGCGAGATGGCGGCATATGGCGCTGCCGAGGTTGCCCAAAGTCGCAGAATGAAGTCGAACGCACCGGTGAATTGCTCGACCAGCGCAGCCACCAGCGAGAGCAGGATGATGCCCGGATAGAGTGTCCTGGTCCCCACTCCCAGACAGGTGAGTCGAGCGGAGCGTGGTATGTTCAGGCTGCTGACAATGGCGATCAACAGGAAAGGCGCGGCAAACAAATGAAAGCCGGTCGCGACGATTCCCAGAAGCAGCGCCGCCGACTTGCCTTTACCGCTTTCCAGGTGACTTAAGCTGAACGCCAGGGACCAGAGCCCCAACGCAGTCGCCCAGGTGTAGTTCTCAACGTAACCGCAAAAGAGAACCACCGCCGCACTGGTCAGACCGCCGGCGAGGATCAGATACTGAGTGCGCCGGTTGTCGCTCAGTATGCCTGCAATCCGCCAGATCGCGCCAACCCCGACGACACCACCGGCGGCTGTGACCAACGAGACAATATCAGCGGCTGCCAGTGAGGTCAAACTTGAGATGATTGCATACCAGAGCCGGTGCCAGAGCAGGACCAGCGGCTTCATGAAGTAGGTGCCCAGCTCAACCTTGACATCGAGCAGGGTGAAACTGTCGACCACCATATAGCCGTCGCCATAGACCAGAGCGCGTGAGCGCAGCGTGTAGAAGATCAGCAGCAGTACCGCGGCGCCGAGCACCAGCGAGACTGATCGAGGCAGAATAGCAATGATCTTCTTAAGTGCTGAGCCGACTGCGCTAAGTGCTGCCGCGATTCCGCGCCCTATCGGTGAGACCAGGATGACCAGGATCGCGACGAGCAGGCCGAGAGCTAGTCCCCGGCCAAACTCTTGCCAGAAAGTGAAGCCCCAGCACAGATAATTGGGCAGGAAGATGCCCGCCACTTGCAGTAGCACAATTGTCGCCAACAGCCAGCGGAAACAAACTGCCAGATGGTTCTCGTGGGAATCGGGTTTGGTGGCTCGGTTACTCATTGCCGGTCTCTCTCGACCTGATTCGCTTCGGGGCTATTCTCAGAACAATACTAAAGCTGCGTTCTCGGCCGGTTTATGTCAAGCGCAATGCGAACGGCCATGCCTGGGCAATCCAACTTGACTCTGGCGAAGAAGCGCCTATCTTTTTGGTGTGGGCGGGTGGCAGAACCCGCCGGAGTGCAGGATCGACAAGACATTTGACAGGAGCCGATAATGGAATTCACTACCGAAGAACGCGGCGATGTGGTCGTGCTGGCAATTGAGGGGAAACTCCTGGGCGGCCCCGAGGAATCGGCGATTCTCGATGGGATCAGTGCCCTGGCCGAGGCGGGCAAAGTCAAAGTCGTGCTCGACCTGACCAGGTTGCAGTGGATGAATTCGCGCGGTTTGGGAATCTGCGTTTCCGGCCTGACCTCGCTGCGGCGTCGCGGTGGCGATCTGCGCCCGGCCTGTTTGTCAGATAAGGTGGAGCAGTTAATCTCTCAGTGTCACCTCGACCGCGTCTTTTTCTGTTACAAGACTGTCGATGAGGCAATCGCGAGTTTTAAGTAAGGTCTGTCACGACCACACAGCGGGCTAGAGCCACTTGCGCTTCTGACCACCGAACTCGATCCGCACCTGCATAATATCATCCCACTGGAAGATCACCGAACTGGGGCCATCCTCGTAGCAGAGCAGGTCCTCTTCCGGCATGTGCAACGCTGAATCAATCGTGATCATCTCGCCGGCCACGCGACCATCCGGTTTGGGAATGGCGATCCGCAAAGTCTCTCCCTCGCCGCCATTGATCACATCATCCTTGAGCCAGCCCTTGTTGATGAAAAGCCGCTTCCATTTATCGCCTTTGGTCATTTTGTCCTCCATGCTATTAGGACCATTATAACCCAGGGTTGTTGTCTCGGCAACCAGATAAACTGCGGTCCCTGTCAGCGGACCACCTACGCGGTTCACCTTCTACCTCATTGTGAATTAAGAACTATTGAGTCTGCATTGTTCCAGATCGCGCAGAGGTAGAGGCGTAGGCAATTTGCCCTTGACAAACCGCTGTGCGCTATGTATCCTTGTCTCACATCTGGAATTACACACCTTGAAATAGCTTCAGTTCGGGCGCTGGTATTTCACGATTTCTCGCCTGCGTTCAAAACGAACATGACCTGCCTTGAACATGGTTGTTGCGCGGCACTTTTCTCTCGTGTTGCGAAACACCGGACCCAAGCTACGGAGTCCGCGTGTCAAAGCGCGATTTGCAGATCAGATCTCGACGCCAGTGGCAGAAGGGAGATAGCCTATGAGCGATGTCACCGGGTTCAGTTGAAGTACTGAACCTAGTCACCGGGAACTGTAAGAAACGTTTTCAGGGAGTTGAGAAATGCAAGTTTTCAAATCACCTTGGGGCACATTGCTTGCGTTGTGCCTCGTATTGATGTTTCTAGTTGTTTCTGACGCTCAAGCCGCAGTGAAGTGTAGGTGGTTCAAGAACACGAGCGCAGTGAGCGCAAACGACTTCCATGCAGACAAAGGAAGCGGGGCAGGCAAGATCAAGACTGCAAGCGCAACGAATGAAGGAACGGGCAATAGTGCATTCCCAGATAGAGTGTTTGCGGACCCAGGTGTGGATTCGTTCGACTGGGATGATACTGACAATACTGAGCCAATCCCGGCTGGTGGCTATATGAAGGTCTGCTCTGAGCCTAACTCCATCAACACCGCTACCAGCTACTTCACAAAAGATGGTGTGCAAATAGCCACAAGCGGGTACTCAAGCAAACCCAGAGCACTATCTACAAAGGTTGGCTTTAAGAACGATGCACACAGCGTCGGCATCGTCGTCTTTCCCGGTGATTTGTTTATCAACAACACTGGCGATCCGGACGACTTCGGTTTTGTTCCAGACGGCATTTCCGTCACCGGCCTACCTACCAGCTTCACACTCAATCCCGGTCAGGAGATCTTCTTCGATGTAGCTGGGATTGACCCTGGATTGCCTATCTACTACTATGGCGAGACGGCACCGGCTTCAGAGCCGACCGATGTCTACCCGCAGTTGGACGTGTTTCTGGTAAGTGCGGACGCCATCCCCACTCTCTCCGAGTGGGCGATGATCATCTTTGCTGTTGTTATTCTCGGCATGATCACCTATGTTGTCATCAGAAAGCGCAGAAACATCGCTTCGGCAGCAGCAGAGTCCTATGGGAAAAAAGAAGAGCAGGCGGGAGCGCTCCAAAAAGCGCTCCCGCTTCGATCAAATCAAAGCGTGGGTGCACGAGTACAGGGACCTGATAAGGGCCTATGTGATCTTCCTGCTGTTCATCGTCATCGCCTTCTCATTGGTGCAAAACAGCACCGGCAGCAGACTGGTGCTGGTGCCGCTCAACCAACTGATCGCCTCGGTTGGCGCGGCGGTGTTGAATCTGCTCGGCACTGCGGCGACGGCGAATCATACCAGCATCATCTCGAATGTTGCCAG
>JBDRQZ010000081.1:0-10456 GCA_043826025.1 bacterium
AGCGCGGACTCGAACTGCTGGTCGATTACCTGCGGCCCGGAGGCGTCGCGGTGATTATCAGCTATCACTCATTGGAAGACAGAATGGTTAAAGAGTTTTTTCGAACACAGGAGAATCCTTGCATTTGCCCGCCGCGCGCACCGCGCTGTGGTTGCGGCCGTAAGGCCACGTTGCAGCGGATCGTGAAGCGACCGTTGCGGCCGAGCGAAGCCGAAGTGCGTGCCAATCCCCGTTCGCGAAGTGCACGGCTGAGGGCAGCAAGAAGGCTTTTCGACAGTTAATTTATCCGACGGCTCCGGCAGGGAATCCGGAGTCTGGATCGGGGCAGGATGCGCAAGAATACCGCAGTTCAGAGGAAGAAAGCCCAAAGACGACGTTCGCTGGTGCGCGCGCTGGCGCTGATTGCGCTGGTGTTGATGCTCGCCTATGTCTTCGTCTGGCAGCGGATCTACAGCCTCCGCCTGGCCAAGGAGATGCAACAACGACAAGCGCGAGTTGATGTGTTGGAGGAACGCTGCCGAGCATTGGAGTTTGAGGTCACCAAGCTGACTTCGCTGTCGCGACTGGAGAAGATCGCGCGGGAGAGTCTCGGTCTGGAGCCGCTTCAGGAGCAGCAAGTGACTAGTCTCGAAGGCTATCTCGATCTGCATCGACTGGCTACCGGCGAGCAGAAGAGTGGCTTGCAGGCGGCGACGATTTCGGGAGCCGACGAGTAATGGCTGCCAAGCACTTCATCTCCCGGTCGCGCGTCTTCATTCTGTTCGGCGTCTCCGCCCTGCTCTGGCTGGCGCTGATCGGCCGTCTCGTGCAGATTCAGATTGTCAATGGTTCACGCTACGCCGAGATCAGTGATGGCCAAGTGCTGGGCAAGGTAGAGGTCCCGGCGGAGCGCGGCCGCCTGATCGATGCCAATGGTCGACTGCTGGCCAGCAATCTCCCCTGCCGCTCGTACTTCGCCTATCCCGAGACCAAAGACGATGCGATTCAAATCGCGCACGCCGTGGCTTCGGTCTTCGGTGAGTCGCGTCGCGGGCTGGAGCGCAAACTTTCGGACAAACTCAATCGTTTCACCTGGCTGCACCGCAAGGCCGAGCCCTCGCTCGCCGCGAAGCTAAACACCAGTGAGATCACCGGCCTGTTTGCCCAGACCGAACTGCAGCGCATCTATCCCAATTCCGGGTTGGGACAGGATCTGATCGGCATGGTCAACATCGACAATGTCGGGATCAGCGGTCTGGAGTACGCCTTGAATCCCCACCTGGCAGGGCAGGATGGTTTGACGGTGATCGAGCGCGACGCCTATGGCCGTGTCTATCGACTGGCCGGGCGTGAAGTCCTCCCGCCGCGAAACGGCTGCGATGTCAGCCTGACCATCGACCTTGACTGGCAATCGATCCTCGAAGAGGAGCTGGCGGCCGGAGTGAAAGAGTACGGCGCGCAGTCGGGGGTGGCGGTGTATCTGAAACCGGATGATGGCGCCGTGCTGGCCATCGCCAGCTACAGCGAGAAATCGCGCAGCGCCAAATCGATGAAAAATGAGGCAATCGCCGACGTCTTTGAACCGGGGTCAGTCTTCAAGCTGATTACGGCTTCGGCCGTGCTGGAAGAAGGCGCGGTCAATTTCAAGACGGTGATCGACTGCGATAGCGGCGTCTCGCTCTTCTCCGGCAAGCGCATCCGCGACGACAAGAAGTGGGGCGACCTTGAGTTCTTTGATGTTATCCGTTACTCCTCCAATATCGGCACTGCCAAAGCGGCCTGCAAACTTGGGGCGCGGCAGCTCTATCGCTATGCTAAAGATTTTGGTTTCGGCACCAAGACCGGGATCGATCTGCCGGGAGAGCAGGGCGGCATGTTGCGGGAGCCGGAGGTCTGGTCCGATCATTTCACTGCCAGTCTGGCGATGGGGCATGGTGTCTCGGTCAACGCGCTGCAGTTGGCGGCCGCGTTCAACGTAGTGCCCTCGCACGGCGCGCTTTATCAACCCTACATCATTCGCGAGATAGTCAGCGCCGACGGGAAGGTTCAACAAGTCGGCGAGCCGCACAAAGTCAGGCAACTGCTCTCCGAGGAGACCTGCCGCCGGGTCGCAGAGCTGATGTCGGCGGTGGTCGATTCAGGTACCGCCAAGTATGCGCGGACGCCGGAGGTCAGCTTTGCAGGCAAGACCGGCACGGCGCAAAAGCCGAATCTTGAAACCGGCGGTTACTACCAGAACCGCTACATGTCGAGTTTTGCGGGCTGGTTCCCACAGGAGAAGCCAATTGCGGTTGCGGTGATCGTGCTCGATGATCCGCAACCGCTGCACTATGCCGGGATGACCGCCGGGCGCATCTTTGCCCGCGTGGCAGCCCGGGTGGCGGCCCTCGAAGGTCTGCCGCGACCCCGCGATTATGCCGCCGATTCCAGCTTTCAGAATCCTGAAATGGTGGTTGTGCCCGATCTGGTTGGCGAAAGCTATGATACGACGTCGGCAACCCTGGCCGGACTCAATCTCAAGATTGAGACTGCCAACGAGGGCGAACTGATTATCGCTCAGCAACCGGCCGCGGGGAAGGTCCTCAGTGCCGGCGAACCACTGCTGCTCTTCCTCGGCTCGGAGGCGGCAAGCAGAAGCGATTCACCTGACAATGTAGTCGGTCTCTCGCTGCGACAGGCATTGGCGAAATTGTCGCAGCAGGGCTATGAAGTAGAAATCAAGGGCTCCGGCCTGGTGCGATGTGTAGAAGAGCTGGAAAGTCATCCCGACGGGGGCGGGAAGCGCTGCCGCTTAATCTGCAGCATTGATTGAAATGGGGGCTGGAATAATCGCGCTGGCCGAGTTGTTGCAGCATGTCGAGCTGCTGGAGACTCGTGGCGACCTCTCGGTGAGGATCAACAAGGTGGAAGTGGATAGCCGCCAGATTACCAAAGGCGATCTGTTTATTGCGGTGCCCGGCTATGCCGCCGACGGTACCCAGTTCGTGGCTGATGCACTCAGTCGGGGTGCGGCGGCAATCCTGTCGACGCGTCCAGTTGAGGCGCCGGGCGTCTGCAATGTGGTGGTCAAGGACATTCGCAGCACGGTGGCCAAGATTGCGGCGCGCTACTTCGATTATCCCGCACACCAACTACGTCTCATCGGCATCACCGGCACCAATGGCAAAACCACGGTCACGCATCTGCTCCGCTCCATCCTTGAGGCCTCCGGCGAATCGACCGGACTGATTGGGACGCTCGGCTACTATGTCGGTGCGCATTCATATCCGCCGGTAAACACTACCCCGGGACCGCTGCTGCTGGAGAAGCTGCTCGCCGAGATGCGCGACCACAACTGCCACTCGGCCGTGATGGAGGTTTCCTCCCACGCGCTGGCGATGAGCCGAGTGCTGGGGTTGGAGTTCGCGGCAGTCGGGATCACCAATGTCAGTCAGGATCATCTCGACTTTCACCCGACCTTCGAAGACTACCGCGCCACCAACGGACGATTGCTGGCGCAGCTCAAAGCGGAAGCGGGTGTTGCAGTGCAGAACCGCGATGATGAGAGCTATGACTATTTTGCCGGTCAATGCCGAGGGCAACATCTATCCTATTCATTTGACAAACAGAACGCAGACTTCTACCTGTCGGATTTGAGTATCGCGGCGACGGGCTCGCAGTTCACGCTTCACACCCCGAAAGGCGAGGTCGAGGTCAAGATCGACCTGCTGGGTCGGTTCAATGTCGCCAACGCACTCTGCGCGGCGGCGGTAGCCGGGGCACTGGAGATCAGCCCGGAGCAGATTGCCGCCGGACTGTCAGCGCAGAGATTTGTCAATGGCCGGGCTGAGCCGGTGGAGGCCGGTCAGCCATTTACGGTGTTGGTTGACTACGCTCACACCCCCGATGCACTGGCTAAGATCGGCGAGACCGCGCGGGAGTTCTGCAAGGGTCGGCTGATAATGCTCTTCGGTTGTGGCGGCGACCGCGACCGCACCAAACGCGCGCCGATGGGCGCGGCGGCCTGCGCCAATGCCGACCTGGTGGTCGTGACTTCCGACAATCCGCGCAGCGAAGATCCTCTGGCGATCATCGAAGATATCAAGCCGGGACTCAATAACTCGACCGAGGTGTTGATCGAGCCAGACCGTGAGAAAGCGATCAAACAAGCGCTCGACCTTTGCACCGACCGTGACCTGCTGGTAGTCGCCGGCAAGGGTCATGAAACATACCAGATTATCGGCGACCAGCGACTGCGCTTCGATGACCGCGAGGTCATCATTGCCCACCTCAAGGAGCGTTACCGATGATAGGCGGCAGACTCAGAGACTATGTGGGTGCCCTGGGAGTGTCCGAATCTCTGCCAAAGCAACTGGCGGCGTCAGAGTTCAGCGGTGTTTCAATCGATAGCCGCACCGTGAAACCGGGAAATCTCTTCTTCTGCATCGTCGGCGAGACCCATGATGGCCATGACTTCGCTGCAGAGGCGCTGAGTAAGGGTGCGGCGGCGGTTGTTATTGATACCGAGCATGATCTAAAGGGTGAAAGCTTCATCTCAGTCCCGAATACGCTTACTGCTCTCGGCGATCTCGCCAGATTCCATTTGCAGAACATGTCGCTGCGCAAAGTGGCGGTCACCGGCACCAATGGTAAAACAACCTGCAAAAATATGATTGCTGCTTCGCTAGCCGGCAGCTACAAGGTCTGCGCCACCACCGGCAACTTCAACAACCTTTACGGGGTGCCACTCTCGATCTTCGAATTCGCACCGGGTTGTGAAGTCGCTGTTTTTGAATTCGGCATGTCAACGCCGGGCGAAATCTCGCGCTTGGTGGAGATTGTCGACCCCGACATTCGTGTGATCCTCAACATCGGTCCGGCGCACCTTGAGACCATGCACACACTTGAGGCTATCGCTGACGCCAAGTTCGAGATTCTCGAGAATGCCAAAGAGGATGATTGGGCGGTGCTCAACCTCGATGATCCCATGATCTGCAACCGTTATGGCCGGCAGGCAATCGCGCATCTCGGCTTTGCCGAAACAGTCGACTGTGAGGTCAAGCCGGAGCATGTATACAGCAACGGCTCAGGGCACGTCCACTTCGTGCTGCAGGGTGAGGATTTCCGTCTGCCGATTCTGGGTCGGCACCACCTGCATAATGCGCTGGCAGCGGTGGCCGTGGCGCGAGTGCTCGATGTGCCAATGGCCGACATCAGACAGCGACTCGAAAGCTATGAACCGCTGGGCAACCGGATGCAGCGGCTGGAAATTGCCGGCATGACAATCATAAATGATGCTTACAATGCCAACCCGGTGTCCGTGAAAGGTGCATTGGAGACAATCGCAACACTATCCATCACGGGTCGACGCCTTGTGGTGTTCGGCGATATGCTGGAACTTGGTGAGGAGTCGGAGCGACTACACGCGGAGGTTGGTGAGAGGATTGTCGAAGCCGGAATCGACCGTCTGCTGCTGATGGGCGAATATGCAGTTGTAGTGCAGGCGGCGGCGCTGGCGGCGGGTATGCCACCGGAGGCCGTGTCTGTGCTGAAGTCCCATGACGAGATCGCGGAGGTACTATTCGCCGAGTTACAGCCGGGCGATCTGGTGCTACTCAAGGCATCGCGGGCGCTCAAGTTCGAAAAGATCGAAATCGCGCTGCGGGGCGGACTGGGGAGGAAGAATTAATGTTCTACCTGTTGCTCTATCCCCTGACCGACAGCGTGAGCTATTTCAATCTGCTTCGCTATATCAGTTTCCGCAGCGCCGCGGCGACGATTACCGCGCTCTTGATCAGTCTGCTGGTTGGCCCCTATATCATCCGCAAGCTGAATGCGAGTCAGGTGCGCGAGAAGATCAGGCGCGAAGGGCCGAAATCGCACTACGCCAAAGAGGGCACGCCGACGATGGGCGGGTTGATCATCCTCGCGGCGATCATCATCCCGACCCTGCTGTGGGGCGACCTCAGCAACCGCTACGTGCAAATCATGTTGCTGGTGACTGTCTGGCTCGGTGCGCTCGGCTACATGGATGACTACCTCAAGGCACTGCGCAATCAGCCCAAAGGGCTTGTCGGTCGCAAGAAGTTAATCGGGCAGGTGACTCTTGGAGTTTTGATGGCGCTGGTCTTGTGGCTTGCGCCGCCGGCGCCGGAATTCAACCTGCAGACCGATATCCCATTTTTCAAGCATCTCTATCTCGACTTCCCCTGGTATTTGTTCATCCCCTTTGTCGTAGTAGTGATTACCGGGGCGTCGAATGCAGTCAATCTCTCCGATGGCGCGGATGGGTTGGCTTGCGGCTTGTCGGTGATCTGTCTGACCGCGTTTGCGGGGATGGCCTATATCACCGGCAGAACCGATTTCTCACACTACCTCGATATCGTCTACCTGCCGGGGGCGGGCGAACTGACGGTGTTCTGCGCCGCTGGAGTCGGCGCGGGTCTGGGATTTTTGTGGTTCAATGCGCATCCGGCGGATGTTTTCATGGGAGATACCGGCGCTCTGGCCCTCGGCGGGATTCTGGGCGCCCTGTCAATACTGGTTAAGAAAGAACTTTTGTTGGTGATCGTGGGGGGAGTCTTTGTTATTGAGGCCCTCTCAGTAATCCTTCAGGTGTCCTCCTTCAAATTGCGGGGAAAGAGGATATTCAGGATGGCTCCCTTACACCATCACTTTGAAGTGGGCGGCATGCATGAGTCTAAGGTGGTGATCAGGTTTTGGATTGTCGGAGTGCTGTTTGCGCTGTTGACCCTGTCAACCTTCAAGGTCAGATGAAAGTACGTAGCAATCTGGTGGAGAACCGTCGCGTGGCGATCCTGGGCATGGCCCGGAGCGGCATGGCTGCGGCGCGTCTGCTACGCCACTATGGCGCCTCGGTATTCGTCTCCGAGCTAAAGTCTCAGGCAGCGGTGTCAGCGCAGGTCGAGAGCCTGCAGAAAGCCGGCATCGAGTGCGAAACCGGTGGTCACACCTTCCGGGCGTTAGAGGATGTCGATTTCGTCGTTCTCTCGCCCGGCATTGCCCCCACAATTCCGATTGTCAAGGAGGTCCGGCGACGACAGTTGCCGCTCTTCTCGGAGATCGAGGTGACCTCCTGGCTCTGTCCGGCGACAATCGTGGCGATCACCGGCTCTAACGGCAAGTCGACCACAACCGCCTTGATGGCGCATATTCTCAATGAGGCCGGCCACAAAGCGGTGGCTACCGGTAATATCGGTTCGCCATTCGCCGATGACGTGCTGACCTTGGGCGAGCAGGATTATGCGGTCGTGGAGGTCTCCAGCTTCCAACTCGAGCTGATCGATACCTTCAAACCGCAGGCAGCGACGATTCTTAATATCACACCTGACCATCTGGATCGCTACGGCGACTACACGACCTACATTCAGTCGAAGTACCGCATCGCGGATGAACAAGATGAGAGCGACTATCTGATTCTCAATGCCGATGATCCGCATCTGACGAATCCGCGTCTGGAGGGTTCGCCGACGCGGCTCCACTTCTCGACCAAACAGGAAACGGCGCCCGGAGTTTGGGTCAAGGATGATCACTTGGTGTTCACCTTCAGTGACAGATCAGGGACGATCTGTCCGGTCGCCGAGATCGGGATTCCCGGACCGCACAACCTCGCCAATAGCGCCGCGGCCGCGGCGCTATCCCTGTCGCTCGGTATCAATACCGGCGCGATTGCGCGCGGACTGGCGAGCTTCGGTGGCATCCCGCATCGGCTGGAGTTCGTCACTGAAGTCGACGGGGTGCGCTGGGTCAACGACTCCAAGGCCACCAATGTCGATTCGGTCAACTACGCGCTGCAGTCGATCAATGCTCCGATCATCCTGATCATGGGCGGGCGTGACAAGGGAGGCGACTTTTCGACGCTCTCCCAGTTGGTAGCGGCCAAAGTCAAACTGCTGCTGTTGATCGGCGAGGCCGGCGAACTAATCGGCAAAGCGCTGGGCGAGACGACCCAGGTTCTGGAAGCCGGTCAGCTTGTCAAGGCGCTCGAACTGGCGCAGGGCCAGGCCAAGGCGGGCGATACTGTGTTGCTGTCGCCGGGCTGCGCGTCGTTCGATCAGTTCCGGGACTTTGAAGAACGCGGTGAGATATTCAAGCAGACCGTAAAGGAGCTGACAGGTGGGCATCGGTAGACTCAGACGCGCCAAAGATGCGGATATCTGGCTGCCGGCCATCGTCGGGGTGCTGCTTCTGGGTGGCGTGATTATGGTCTACTCCGCCTCGGCGATGTGGGCCGATACCAACTTCTCCGGCGACTCCTTCTTCTTCCTGCGGCAAATCGTCTGGGTGATAGTCAGTGTCGCGATGATGATGCTCATCAGCCGCATCGACTATCGACGCATGGAAAAGTGGGTTTGGGTTCTCCTGATATGCTCCTTTGCACTGCTGGTCCTGGTGCTGTTTACGCGCCCGATTAGCGGCGCGAGACGCTGGATCGACCTCTACTTCTTCAAGTTGCAGCCCTCGGAGATCTTCAAGTATGTGCTGATCATCTTTCTGGCGGCAATGTTGGCGGCGAAGAAGGACAAGATCAGACACTTGCGCAGTGTCCTTTTTCCGGCACTGCCGGTTCTGGCCGTGGGCTTCGGCCTGATTCTCGCGGAACCCAATCTCGGCACGGTGCTCATACTCTCCCTGATGGTGTTGGTGCTGCTCTTTGTCGCGGGCATCCGGGTGCAGTTGCTGGCGCTCTTCAGCGGGGCAATCGGCTTGGTAGCCTATCTGATGGTGTTTGTCGGTGGCTACAAAATTGACCGCATTCACGCCTGGTGGAACGCGCTGGAAGACCCGCTCCAGGCCGGCTATCAGGTCAAACAATCAATCCTCGCCATCGGCTCAGGTGGCGTGATCGGCGCCGGCTTAGGGCGAGGCTCCGCCAAGATGCTCTATCTGCCCGCGCCGCACACCGACTTCATTTTTGCGACCCTGGCCGAAGAGGGCGGCTTCATTATCGTGATGTTGCTGCTGTTGCTCTACCTGCTTTTTATCTGGCGCGGTACACATATCGCTATGCACGCTCCCGACCTGTTCGGTTTCTTCATTGCCGTCGGGGTGACGACGATTATCGGCGGGCAGGCGTTGATGAACCTGATGGTCGCGACAGCGTTGATCCCGGTGACCGGACTGCCTTTGCCGCTGTTGAGCTATGGCGGATCCTCATTGATTCTCACCTGCTGTGGTATCGGTCTGCTGCTGGCGGTCAGCCGTCAGCGAGTGGCCTCACCGCAGTTGTTCCGCGGGGGGGCTCAATGAAGCCGCGACGGATTATCTTTGCCGGCGGCGGCACCGGCGGCCACCTCTTCCCGGCCTTTGCGTTGGCGGAGGAGTTTCAGCGGCGCTTTCCAGGCAACTGCGAGATTCGCTTCTTTGTCAGTGGCCGCGAACTTGAGGAGCGGCTGGTGAGCGAGCGCCACTATCGCCGCCACCGCCTGCACCTGCGCGGCATCAAACGGGGCACCGTGGCCGGCAATGTGGTCTTTCCGCTGCTGCTGGGATACAGCTTGCTCGAAGCAATCATCTATATCATCCGTTTCAACCCCGATTTTGTCGTGGGCACCGGCGGTTATCTCAGTTTCCCCGCGGTGTTGGCGGCGAAAATGACCAACCGGCCGGCCTTCATTCAGGAGCAGAACTCGCATGCCGGAATCGCCACACGTCGGGCGGCCCGGTTTGCGGATTTGATCTTCATCGCCTACGAGGACATCGGCCGCCAGGTCCAGTGGCTGGAAAAATGTGTGCTCTCGGGAAATCCGGTGCGGCCGGGATTCGGCGAACTGGAGCCGGAGGCCGCGCGCGCGAAGCTGGGGCTGGCGCCTGACAAAGAGACCGTGCTGATTGTCGGCGGCAGTCAAGGGGCGGCTTCGATAAATCAGAAGATTCGTTCACAACTTGAGATATATGGCAAGTGGCAGCGACGCCAATTGCTGTGGCAGGTCGGCGCCGATGAGGAGTTGTCGAGAGAATTCGCAACCTCGCAGACATATGGCAAAGTTACCTCTTTCATCGACGACATGGCGGCGGCATATGCCGCCGCCGACCTGGTGGTTTGCCGGGCCGGCGCGTTGACTCTAGCCGAGTTGACCGCCGCCGGTAAACCGGCAATTCTGGTTCCCTACCCGCATGCCACCGATGACCATCAGACGAAAAACGCGCAAGCGCTGGTCGAGGCCGGTGCTGCCGAACTGATCGCTGACTCTGATCTGCGGGATTTTGACTTGGCCGGGCGCATCGATAAGCTGTTGAACGATCCAACGCAGTTGCTGCAAATGAGCATGTCGGCCTCCTCGTTGGGCAGGCAGAATGCCGCCGAAGTGATCGTGCAGCGCATCTGCGAATACATGGGGTGGAGATGAAACTCGGTAAGGTAAAGAAATTGCATTTCGTGGGAATCGGCGGCATCGGCATGTGCGGTATCGCTGAGGTGCTCCACAACCAGGGGTATCGAATTACCGGTTCCGATCTCTATCTGACCGAAGTAACC
>JBDRQZ010000082.1:0-2287 GCA_043826025.1 bacterium
GGTCACCGTCCGGGCCGCCTCCTTCCTGCCAGCAACTCCCTACGGCGCGGGAGGCAAGACATGCACTGTCACCGATCGATCCGGAGATGAAGGCGGAGAACCAGGACACATGCAACCATTGGCGTAAGTAGCCGGTTTTCAGGGGGAAAGGCCGATTCCCTGAGAACAAACAGCCTCGGTGTCATGAGTCAAGTGCGTGTCGCCAAGACTATTGAAATGAGAAAAGCTCCCCAGGCCGGGCTGTTCCAGGACTTTCGCACTTCTGACTGATTACCTGCTGAAAGCCTGTTAATCGATTGTCTGAGACCCTGATTTGGTGCCTTCTTTGGCAACGGTCATTTTTCGCGTGTCAATGCATCACGGTTCACCTGGTTATTTCGAACTGGCAGTCGCAGCGGGTTCGCTCTTGCGCCGGATCTCACCGCCGAATTCGACGCCCATGCCTTTGAGAAACTCAAACGGTGGGATGCCACCGGCGAGAATGAAGACATAATCGTTG
Organism: bacterium; assembly: GCA_043826025.1. GTDB lineage: Bacteria > Zixibacteria > MSB-5A5 > CAIYYT01 > CAIYYT01 > JBDRQZ01. The sequence continues at coordinate 500 of JBDRQZ010000082.1, forward strand.
ACCAGGCCGCCATTCACCCCGATTCCGGCCGTGCCGACTTCCGCCGTCTGCCCGGCATAGGCTGAAGGCAGGCTGATGACGACCACCAAGGCGCTCAATACCACTATGCGTTTCATCGTCGTGTCCTTTCGGTTCTCATGAATCCGGTCCTGCTGCCAATCCTATCCGAGTTGCCCAAACGATCATGAACATCCGCCATGCTCATCTCCTTCGTTTTGATTCCCCGGCTTTGCGGTCGCCCCTTCAAAGCGGGCGACCAGCGCTCCGACCCTGATCTGGGCGTCCTCCCCCCTCTTGATTCGGGCGATTTTATTCTCGGAGACCGAGACTTTGGCACAGACCTTCTCAATGTTAACGATCTTGATCGCCGTGAAACCCGGCGATACATTCAGCCCCGGTTCGATCGCGCGAGCGCCCACGAATCCGTCGACGGTGGCGTAGAGTTTGCAGTCATCCAGGTTCTTGCGGCCGATGGCCGCGGCCGCTGTTGCCTGCTGGAATCCGGTCTCGACCTCAACCAGTTTTACTTCTGGAAAACTGCCGCTGTCGTACATCGGTTGTTATCTGTGATAGGAATCCTCCACACGTTCGCAAGCGGTCTGGGCCATGTCATGGGCGTTCTGCAACGCCACATCATTCAGAACCGCCCGAAGCTGACCCATCTTCACGAATTCCCTTTCCGACACAAAGACATTGGTGACGGTGCCGGAAACTGCGAAACTGAGTGGGGTCGATTCCGGAGCTTCAACAGTGCCGCTGTAGACCAGAGCAGTGTTTCCGCCATCTCGCTAAGCACTACCCAGGCACCTGAAGTGAATCGAATCAAGAGGAAAGGTGAGAACTGCGAAACGCGTCCCGCAATCGGGGCGAGGCTACGCTGCCTCTCTGAATCGATGCGGACGCGAATCGCTTCTTGTGCAGTGAACCGACTCTCCAAGTCGGGCTATTCTGGAACTTCTGGATCACTTCTCGACGCTTTGCAGAAAGCTGTATGAGCAGTCCTCCTCAATCGCCTGGTTGGATTTGGCCACCAACTCAAGAGAACCTGCTCCGTATCAACCCTGTTAAACTACTTGAGTAAAAGCATCTTCCGCTGCCATACCGACTGGCCGACGACGAGACGATAACAATACACGCCGCTGGCAACATTGTCGCCTTTCCAATCGCGCCCATCCCAGTGCGTCAGATGGTCACCCGCCGTAAGAAAATCATCAATCAGGATACTCACCCGCTGACCCAGGATATTGTAAACGTTCAAACTCACATGGTTCGACCGAGTGAGCCGATAGTGAATTGTCGTGGTCGAATTAAAGGGGTTGGGATAATTCTGCGAGAGCGCCAACTGGAGGGGCGGTTGCAAGTCTTCTGGATGATCGACTGCCGTTGCAGATGCCCACAGGCAGGATCCTGGTCCCCCATGCGCACCGATATCATTCCTCACGCCGCCCAAGGCCGGCGGTTGGCAGCCATCGTTGGCATGCGGGTCCGGATCCCCCATGTCAATGCATGGTGAGCCAGCTACGATGATCAACTCCGAGGAGCTGAGCAGGGTCGGATCGTAGTTGATATTGCCTGTTCCTTCCCAGCCCCCTTCGATGTCACAGTACTTTACGCCGGCGAGTCCGTTGATGCTCGCCAGGGTATTGAAATAGAGAATAGAGTTCACGACATCCAGTGAACCGCTGCTATTAAAGATGCCCTGCTTGGCGTTATAGACCGCGGTGCAATTGACTACCTGTGCATTTCCCGATGAGATGTAAAGCCCACCGCCCTTTTGCGAGTCATACC
>JBDRQZ010000083.1:0-3488 GCA_043826025.1 bacterium
GTGAGCGCGGTGAGTTGCATCTGCTCAAGAAGTATGCGGCTGGACTCAAGGATGTCGAGGGTTTCTCCCACTTGCTAATAATCTGGCACATGCACAAATCGACCGGCGAGTACAAGCTGCTGGTGCACCCTCGGCCCAGGCGGGAAATCGAAGTCGGTATGTTTGCCACCCGCTCGCCGCACCGGCCCAACCCGATCGGCGTATCGGTGGTTGAGGTAGTCAAGGTCAAGGACAACATCATCTACTTCCGTGGGGTCGACATGCTCGACCGCACCCCGGTGCTGGATATCAAACCACTTTCAGGAAATATCGAAGTCACCAAACGGGGCTGGCTCGGCAAGGCGATGTAGCAGCAGGTCGGTTCCGCAGCGCGAACCGTGAGGGCACGGAGAAACCCGACAAGTCGCTGGAGCCCGGTACCCCACCCAAAGTGAAGCCGCGAAGCGGCGCAACGTCGGGTGGGAATCTGTCCCTGCCGGAATTTCCGATTTGATAAATCGGCTCCTCCCCCGTAATTGAACCACAGGGAGGATTCGCACATGAGGAAAAGAGAATTGGGGTTCTTGCTAATGGTGGGGTTAGTTCTGACATCGGCAACTGCGTTCTGCTCTGAGCATGTAGCCTCGGTGCATCTCGGCAGCCGCTATGAGCATGCAGTTGAACGGGATGGCTTCTGGTATCTGGTCAGTCAATGGGGGCTGGAGTGCTGGGAGTATACTGAGGCCGGTGCGTTTGTCAAGCTTTCGGAAGCGCCGACGCCGGGGATTGCCTCCTGGGTCGCAGTTGAGGGTGACTACGCCTATGTCGCAGATGAATTCGAGGGGCTCTCGATTGTGGACATCTCCGATCCCTACGATTTGAGATTTGTCAGCAACTTCATGCCCTGGCCGGTCACTTACGACGGTCGACCGGGGCGCTTCTACTATGTGGCGGTGAAGAATGGTTATGTTTATCTCAGTGGCCGCTATGGCGTAGCGGTGATAGATGCTACCGATCCTTATAATCCTGAACAGGTCGACCGGCTCTATTTCGCCGATACGCTCGAAAACAATGAGATCTGGGACTACAACGAAGCCTCTGACCTTATCATTATAGGGGACTTTCTTTACGCAGCCTTCAGTATACTCCCCTCTGAGAGATGGTTGCCAGAAGATATTTTTCGATACGATATCAGCGATCCGTACGAAATCGAATTCGTGTCTCGCCACTTCACTCCCGCCACCTGGGACGGCATCTTTGCAGTCCAGGACAGCTTGCTCATCCTGGCCGGGAGATCGGAGTTAGCAGTATTCAGTATAGCTCAAGATGGGGCTCTGGCAGTACGAGATTATCTTAGCGAGTCACTTTGGCACTATTCACGTCCCGTTGGCATTGCTGTCATCGGGGACCAGGTTCTTGTAGCTGGTTCCGGCGGCCAAGAGAGCGGCGGCATAACCCGTGTAGACATCTCTGATCCGGATTCGATTTTCTACGCACAGGACTATTGGTTTCCGATCAACTTCGGGATGCTCTGCTTTGCAGATTCGGTCGGCATCGCCGGCTACTTCCACAATGGCATTCTGCAATTGGGATTTAACGCGAACGGACATCTGGACTCTACCGGTTTTGTGGGCAGCGAGTCTGGGATTTTCGATCTCGCTATCTTTGGAGACTACCTGTACGCCGCTGATTGGCATGCCGATCTTCTCCGGGTTTTCGATATCTCAAACCGTGTGCAGCCTACTGAACAGCCTGCACTGGAAATTGAAGAGGCCGCAAGGGTGGAGGTGTTCGACAACAAGCTGTTTGTTGGCACCGGTGCTGCTGAAATCCAGGTTTATGATCTTTCCGATCCGGCCAATCTCTCACTACTTGATCGGCGCCAGATTGCAGGTTCTTCGGCCGTTTACTACGATTTCGTTTTGTGGAATGGACTTCTGTTTGCCGGGCGGCAGGATTACGTGCTGGAATTATACGACTTCTCGGCACAGACATTCCATCTAGTCTCACAACAGACCATCTATGGCGTCGGCGAACTGCAGATCCGTGACAGCGTGCTTTTCACTGGCCACGACATTCTCAAGATCAATCCTGATACTACTCTTACTCAGCTCTCCGAAACCGGCGTGTTCGAATACGTTTTTAGCGCCTTTGACCTCCTCGATACCATTTTCCTCGCTGCAAGCGGGTATAATGGCCTCGGGATATTCGACATCTCCGACTTAGCTGTTCCTCGATTCGTAACCTACTGGGATACGCTCAACAGCGCCGATCCCCCCGGAGATGGCGTCGATGTCGTGTATTTGGAGGAGCACGCTTTTCTTCTGGACGGCAGTTGGGGCATCACGGTGTTGGATGTCAGCGATCCGGAGCATCCCTTCTTTGTCGAGCGGATTCCCACACCCGCCAGTGCGCGGACCTTGGTCCTCGATGATGATTACTTCTATGTAGCCGACATGTGGGGTATCGAGATTTTCCGCTACCAATCGTCAGTTCATGTTACGGATGTCGTTGAACCTCTGCCTCAAGCTCTCTCTCTATACCAGAATCACCCGAACCCATTCAACGCAACGACCCTCATTTCTTATGTACTAGATAGACCCACCGAAGTCAGTCTTGACATATACAACGTTCTCGGACAGCATGTCAGGACACTGCAACAGGGCCGACAACTCGCCGGGGAGCATCAGGTAGTCTGGGACGGTAAATCGCAACAAGGCGCCGAAGTCGCCAGCGGGGTCTATCTCGGCAGATTGCAGAGTGCCGAATCTGCTTTCGTGAAGAAGATGTTGCTGCTGCGCTAGCACATCAAAAGCAACCTTGTCGAAGCCGCGAGGATTTCGACCTACTCCGCTTGCCACCTGACGCAGGTGAAATGCGGCACCCTACCTCGTAGCTGCGAGTTTGTTCTCGTAATTCTCCGATCACTCTAATGCTTTGTTTGAGTGCAAGTTAGCTCTCCAGATCGCGCAAACTCGTAAGCCGCTCGTAATTCTCAGGTTCTTAAAACGCAGCCGTAACTTCACTCACATCCAGCCCGAAAATCCCCTGCCTTGCATTTCAAGCACTTACGGGCGCCGAGACAAATGTGTGCGGCTTGGCACGGAGTTTGTAGTAGTCGTAGCCAGGAAGCCAGTTACAAACTCGGAAAATCGCTGGGACAACTTCATTGGGGCGAAGGCCCGACCTGAAAGGAGGGTCCTGCCATGGGAAGGATGGGATTCAGGCTAGGGACAATCCTGCGTCTGCCAAATGGAGCTAACTCCACAACATCGATCTTCAAGGAACCTGCAATTGCTGGAACAAAGTGCGTGACCTCACTGATTCTCCTTTCCCCAGGGAATCGGTGCAAATCAAAGGAGGTGCGACCATGAACACATCCCCACGAAAGGTGAATGTCGGCGCTCTTGCCTGTCTGTTAGTGTCGCTCCTGCTGCTGATTGCGATTGTTAGCTGCAGCGACGATGATTGCGAGACCTGCCCAACCTGCCCGGAGGGGTCTGACCACA
>JBDRQZ010000084.1:0-3717 GCA_043826025.1 bacterium
TGAACCAGATGGCAACTGTTATCCTTCAAGTATGGCCCGAAGCCAGCCCCCAATTTGGAAGCGGTATCCGAAACTCGGGGTATTGCTCCTTGTCCTGCTCGTATTCGCAGGGATATGGAGAGCGGTTACATGGTGGCGTCCGAACCTAACAGCAAGCGCGAACAGTTGCGCTCCAGGCCAATCCATTGAGTTCACCTTCACGGCACACGGTTGGCGCAATACAACATTGGACATCCCTGAGGGGCGAAAGTACGCGGAGGTACTTTTCGTCCTCGGTCCTCTATCAGGATCTGTTTATCCGCTGGTGACAAAACTTCCGATGTACTGGGAAGACCAGGCAAGCGGCTGGACAGCCTCGTGGACCTGTCACGACGCTACCGGACTCCACTACGGCCAGGTATATCACAAGAAGAAGGAACTAATGGTGTACTTTGACGTAGCGGGCTCAGTGCAATCATCCTCTCAAAAAACCGCCATCCCTCCAACTGATTTCAAATCCTACGAACCCTTACGATTCAAAGCAGCGACAGATGGAGGAGACATTATCAACCATCGTCGAGAATGGACACCCCATCACGTTAAGACAGGCAAGGATCTTCTTGAGAGTTTGCGCACAGGCGACCAGGACGCGAAGCTCGTCGCAGTCCGAGAGTTCTGCCAAACGGGATATTCGCCCAAAGAAGCGATTCCTGATCTGATTTCCGCGATGACGAAGGAGTCTAATGACATACGCAAGTATGTTCCCTGCGCACTTGAGAAGATCGGCCCGGCCGCGAGAAAGGCCATCCCCACACTCATTCGAGTCGCGAAGGATGAAAACGAGGACTTAGAAGTACGCAAGGCGACCTGCGTCGGGTTGGCCGTTCTTGGACTCGATGGAATCAGGTTTCTAATCGACGTCGTTAAAACAGAAGGACACCCCTTACAAAAAAACGCTGCGATGAACCTCGACGTGATCTACTTCCAAGCGATATTGCCTCCGCCGATGAAAGACGAGATGAAGGCTATTCTGACGACCTACAGCCAATCACACCCTGGCGTGGTTCGGTTCTAACGATACCGTCCTGTCGCAAAATCCCTCCAGAGATTGCTCATCAGGCCACGTCGGAGCCCTGTCCCCCAAGGAGAGCGTCGCAAAATCATATATTTCCAGGACACCTGCCGAGAATCGGGGAGGAGTTTACCTGAGGAGTTGCACGGGTCCGTCGGTCTCGGAAGGGGCCTTGTTCTTCCCCTTGTTTACCCACCGAATCGACTTCACTATTTCGAGCCAACTGTCCAAGCCCTTTTTTGGCAATGTTCCCGTGATCTCATAGACCAAACCACCACGGACGAGAAGCCCGGTCACATTCCCCTGACCCTTCTTCGGGCGAGAATGATAGTAGTGGAGCATCCCCTCGCTGTCTATTGGGATTGTTGAGACAGGCGAGACTTTCCAGGGGCGCTTTCTCTTCTTCTGACGGCCGACGGCCTGTTCGTGTTTTATTGCAAACTCTGCCAGGATCTCTTTTGCAGGCAGCATAGAGCGCTTCGGGTGGATACCGCAATAATGCTTCTTTGGCCCCCACCAAAAAAACGCGCTCCGATACTTCTGCTCGGAGTCCGTGTCTCTACGCAATCCTTTAGGCAGGGCAATAGAAAAGGCCTTATCGCGAGAGACCTCGCGTGTTGAGGCCACCTCCGGCTTTGCGGGCATAATCTTCTCTGCTCCGTGGGCAACATGCAACGACAAGAAAAGGCCAAGCGCCATGAGGTGATGCATGCGGTATTTTACAAACTCTAAGGCTGTCAGCTCCTTTAAATGCAACGCAGACCGGAGGACATGCCTCTGGCAATTTTATTAGACTATTGCGACATTTTCCTTATCTGCGTCATGCCCGCGCTTGAAGCCGAAACTGCTGGGCAGTTTGCGAGATTGGGTCGAATGATCCGCGTAATTCGGCCACGGACGGCGGCGGAATTGGTTTGAAACAAAGTGAAGACTACGGGAAATTTTCTGATGGACTGGGCGGCTCAAGGCGAGTCCGAGACCCAAGAATTCAAGGCTAGCACCGGCCAGCGCGGCGAGGCCGCTAAGGCCGTTTGCGCCATGCTCAATCACAAGGGCGGCCGCGTCATCTTTGGGATCGACGCGAAGGGCCGAGTCGTGGGCCAGCACGTAACGGACAAGACGATCGAGGATGTCGCCGCGTACCTGCGCAAGATCGAGCCCCCCGTCTTTCCCGCGGTCGAGCGCGTCCCCGTCGCCAAGGACCGCGAAGCCATCGTCGTTTCAGTCGAACAAGGTTCGCGGCGTCCGTATGCCGTCGAAGGCAAGGCGTACCGCCGCCTGGGCACGACCAATGCCGAGATGTCCCGCGAGGACTACAACCGGATGCTGCTGGAGCAACTCCACGCCTCGTCGCGATGGGAGAACCAGCCCGCCGAAGGCTGGACCGTCAAAGACCTCGACGCGGCCGAGATCGTCCGAACCGTGGAAGAGGCCATCCGGCGCGGACGCTCGGAGGACCCCGGCACCCGTGCGCCGGAGGAGCTTCTGCGCGGCCTCGCGCTCATCAAGGAGGGGCAACTCCTGCGGGCCGCCGTCGTTCTATTCGGTCGATCCGAGCGGCTGCAGCCCGATTATACGCAGTGCCTCTTAAAGCTGGCGCGCTTCAAAGGAAAGGACAAGACCGAGTTCATCGACAACCGGCAGTACCACGGCAATGCCTTTGACCTGCTGATCAGGGCCGAACGGTTCCTGCGGGATCACCTTCCGGTGGCCGGGCGTGTCGTCCCGAACTTGTTTGAGCGAGAGGACGACCCGCTCTATCCTCTACTCGCGCTTCGCGAGGCCCTAGCGAACGCATTTTCTCATCGAGACTACTCCATCGGCGGCGGCTCGGTCGCCGTCGCGATCTACGACGATCGCTTGGAAATAAGCTCCTCCGGCTCTCTCCACTTCGGCCTTACGGCCGTCGACCTGTACAAACCGCATGAGTCTTTGCCGTGGAATCCGATCATGGCTTCCGTTTTCTACAAGCGCGGCATCATCGAGACCTGGGGCCGGGGCACGATCAAGATGGCCGAGATGGTGGAGCGCGCCGGACTGCCTCGGCCGGAAATCGAGGAGATCGCGGGAGCGGTGCTCGTGCGGTTCCGGGCGACCCGTTACCAGCCTCCTACGCGGATCGCGCATGACCTTACGGATCGACAGCGCGAAATCCTGGATGTACTGGCCTCGACCGGAGCGATGCGCCTCGGCGAAATCACATCACTACTAAAGGCAGGGGCGACTACAAGGGCTCTTCGAGAGGACTTGTACATGCTCCGGCGACTCAGACTCGTCGATTTCACAGGCCGGACCCGTGGGGCGCGATGGCGCCTAAAGAGGGAAGGCTGATGTCCATGCTGGCTAATCCTGTCCAATTCTGGCTAATTCTGGCTAATTGGTCTAAAAATGTCGCTATATACAGCGGATTTAATGATGCGCTTCAAGCCGGCAAGCTAAGTGCTGGGCGAATCTATCGCACAATCGAGGTGATATCAGGGCCATTTGTACGATATAATTTCGATAGAAATGGGCGATAAATAAAAAAATGCTTATTTTTAAATCAATCTTTATCGCACAAAACCTGCGAAATAAACGATAAGTCTTCTTCTTTTGTTTGATAGAAAAGCGATACCTTGGATGAATTTTTTAAAAAGTGATTATAAATTAAGGGTTATCTTATTTGA
>JBDRQZ010000085.1:0-3469 GCA_043826025.1 bacterium
TTGAGCGCCTTGATCGCCTCCTGGGCCTTCTCGGTGGAATCGACGCTCTGTGGTTCGTCGATTATGACGATGGGACGCGCCGCCTCGACGAATTCGATGGGCTGGCGGCCGGAGAGTTTGTCGCTCTCTTTGTAGATGACGTTGCTCTTGCGCTCTTCCTCGCCGCCGGTGAAATTCTTGCGAAAAGCGTCGATATTGATGACCAGGATTTGCAGGGTGTTGCTGGTCGCGAACTGGCGCAGGCGGTTGACCTTCTTGCCGTCGTAGACGAAGTGCTCGAAGGGAAGGTTGTTGTAAAGCGCCCGGAAGTGCTCGGCCGTGATCTCGATGTTCTTGAGTACGCCTTCTCGGACGGCGACGCTCGGGACGACGATGATGAACTTCTTGAACCCGTAGCGGCGGGAAAGCTCGAATATGCTCCGCAGATAGACGTAGGTTTTTCCGGTGCCGGTTTCCATCTCGACCGAGAAATGCGGGCAGGGACGCGCCTGGTTCGCGGGTCCGTCGAAGAGGTCCCAGCCTTCGAGGGGGGATTTCTCGGCGTCCACCTCAATATCATTTCGCGTTTGTATCGCGCGGGCGTTCTTGTGGAGCCTGTCTTCCGACAATAAGAGCCGGTTGCCTACCCCGAGTTCCGTCCGATCCTGTCCCGCGAACAATCCGCCCATGTCGCCCATCTTGATAACCGAGTATTCGGGCGCGCCCTGCGGCTGGCCGTCGAATAGATCGACGACGGAGGCGATCGCGTCGAGCTGGAAGGTCTGGTTGGCGTCGAATTGCAGCTTCATGAACTTGCCGTCATACCGTTTTGAAACTCGTCACTCCCTTGGTCCTGAAAGTCTGGACGGCGTTGGTCTTAAGTTGATCGTTGCCCGCGAAGCCCTCATCGAGACACACGACCCGTTCGGGCTTCTTCTCGGCCATCGCCCGGATCAGATCGAGCGTCAGCTTCCGGTCCAGGCAAATCAAAAGAGCCCCGTCCGCTATGCTGTACACGGTCTTGCCCTCCAGCTTCAAGGTCTCGACCGGTGTGGTGAGGGGGAAGCCGCTCTTGAGCAGAATCTCGGAGAGGATATCTTCCGCCGATGATCCCTTGCGGATATGGTTTACGTGCAATTCGAGCTGATCTTCCAGGGCTTTGCCGTTGTGAGGGACTTCGGCATTCCAAGGTTTGAAATTAGATTCAGTGAGCTTGTAGACTCGGAAACCGAGATCCTGCCTGTCACGTTTCTCGAAGTCTAGCGTTCCTTCGTCTTTTTTGCGAAGAACCTTGATGGAGCGGCGAACGCGTTCCTTTGTAATCTCGGCAATTGTCGGATAGCCTGGGCGATCAGTAGGCTCTGGTAATTGCACCATGATGAATCGTCTGTTCCCGCGATCTTCATTATTTAATTTTAAAATGGCGTGAGCTGTTGTGCTCGAACCAGCAAAAAAATCAAGTACAAGGTCGTCTGGGCCGACGGCTCCAACTTGGCACATTCTTTCGATAAGCCGGACGGGCTTAGGTGTATCAAAGGGTGCGTTCCCGCCAAAGAGGCGGTCCAATTCTTTTTTCGCCTCATCGGTATGACCAGCGTCCTCATGTGGCCACCAGTTATGAGGGATCAGCCCCGCTTTCACGTCAGCAAGGAATAGCTTCAATGCCGGCACTGAATTCTTGCCATCGGAACCCCACCAAATGCGATTTTCGTTGACATGACGTTCATGCGCCTCCTTTGAAAACTTCCACGCTTTTTTCGTAGGAGTTATCGCTTTCCGGGTTGTGGGATTACTGATCTCATAAACCAAGTTCGGCCTGTCTTCAGGTGAGGCGACATTCCAATAATCAACGGGTTTCCAGGGGCCCCGTGGATCGTTATCGGGATTTATATATCTCGCGGTCGCTTCTTTGGTCCGGGGTAGTAGACCATTCTGAAAATGAGACGACCTTGCATAAACCACTATAAAATCACGAACCGAAGCGACCCCCTTATGGTTATTGCTTACTGAGTATTTTTTTTGCCAAGAAACGCATGCAATAAAATTCTCTTCACCAAAGAGCTCATCGCAAACTCTCCGGAGATTTGTTATCTCTGAGTCATCGATTGTAATGAAAATAGATCCGTTCTCTGCGAGGAGGTTTCGAGCTAAATAGAGTCGTGGGTATAGCATGTTCAGCCATTTGGAATGAAATCGCCCATCGGCGTCGGTATTTGTCCCGAATTTCTTGCCTTCGTCATCGACCTGGCCAGTATATTGCAGATAGGTCTGTAGACTCTCGGAGTAGTTGTCTGGATAAATAAAATCGTTGCCTGTATTGTAGGGCGGGTCGATATAGATCATCTTGACCTTGCCTAGGTACGACTTCTGCAAGAGCTTGAGTACCTCGAGATTATCGCCCTCGATAATGAGATTTTCAGTCGTATCGAACTCAACGCTCTCTTGGGGGCATGGGCGCAGCGTACCCATACTCGGGGATTGGATGGCCTTGAAGCAGTCAGCCTTGCCCGGCCAGTTCATGCCGTAGCGCTCCTTGCCCACATCGACGGCCTCACCGAGAGCAAGTTTGAGACGCTCGAAGTCGATCTTGCCGCCCTCGGTGCGCACCTCGGGAAAAAGTTGGAGTAGTTCCCGCTCCTTATCCCCGGCCATATCGTGCGAACGCAGGTTGAGCTTCTCGGGAAGATCGGCGGCCCGTTTATTCTTCGTTTTCTTCTCAGTTTTCATGTCAGGCTCCATCGTATCGTAAAAAGAGGCTTCTCTTCCATTTTTTGTTCGAGTCTCTTGCTGATCTCGTCCAAGAGACCGTCCTTCTTGCGGTCGATCTCGCGGCTCGCCGCGTCGAAGGCCCGCCACGCCTCATCGCGCCGAGTTTCCAAAGTGCGCGCCTCTCGCTGTCGCTCCAGCTTTTCCGGCAGCGTCGGAGCGAGGCGTGAGGCCTTCTTGGCGTCCTTTAGCTTATCATCGATCTCTTTGAGTTCCGCCTTGAGGGAAGCACGGCGGTCGTCAGCCCAGGCGTCGAGCTTCTCCATCTCGGTTTCAAACCAACTTCCGTTACGAAGCGCGAAGTCCTCTAAAAGCTGTTTGCGTCGACGAATTTGCGCTTCACCCAAAGTCGACGAGATGCTTTCGGGGACATCGCAGTTGGGCCCGTTCGTCGCCGGAAGATCAAAGAAACGCCGGCACTGCGTCTCATCCAGGACCGTCCCGTCGTCGGCGAGGCCGACAAGGATGAGCCGCTCCTCCGTCTCTAAAGCGCTCACTTCCAAAAGGGAACAGGCAATCCAACCGCTATGCCCGGTCAAGGACTCCAGGATGGAGATTTTCTTTTCGCTTTCGGTGTATTGAAACGTCACTTCGGCAGAGGCCGGATTCAGTTCCTTTCCGCGTTCCAAAACACGCTGGGCCAGCGGATGCCCCACGCGGTAAGTGTTGGCGTTCTCGACTCCCTTCGCCATCCGATAGCGTCCTGGAAGAATCGTTTCTCCGG
>JBDRQZ010000086.1:0-5540 GCA_043826025.1 bacterium
GCTTGAAAACGCGATCCTGCCGCTCTCGCTCGGCCGGCTCCGGTGGCGGTTCGGTGGTTTTGAGTCGGAACTCCAGCGCCAGCGTCTGACCGGCTGCCACCCGTAGCCGCTTCATTTGGTCAGGTTTGTAGCACTCGGCTCGCGACTCCAGGTCATAAATGCCGCCCAGGATGCAGGTGAACTGGAAAAACCCATTTGCATCGGAGAGCACGATTTGTTCAAGGCTGAGGATTTCGACCTGCGCGCCAATCAGTGGTCGGCCGTTGTCGCGATCCAGAACGTAGCCCTCCAGAGTCGCGGCGAGCGAGGTACCTCCCAGTAGCAAACAGAAAACGATTATGAGCAGCGGCAGGTGTTTCATCTCAAGAACTATGACGGGGCAGTCTCGCAGCCGTCAAATTCCACAGGTGGCAAATAACCGTGAACCTGGACTCCAAGTCAACCTAAACTTGAGACGCCGCCCGCCAGCCTCTGGTTTATTCCTTTGCGGAATGTTTTTCGCACCCGTATTATCAGCGCGTGAGTGAGGAAGTACGTAAATTCATAGCGCGTAATCGCAAGGCGCGCCACAATTATGAGATCGTCGACACCTACGAGGCCGGTCTTGTGTTGGTCGGGACCGAGGTAAAGTCGCTGCGGCTGGGTAAAGCGCAACTTACCGACAGCTATGCAACGATTGAGGAGGGTGAGCTTTGGCTGCATCATCTGCACATCTCGCCCTATGCTCAGGGCAACATCCAGAACCATGATCCGACCCGTAAGCGCAAACTCCTGCTCCATCGGCGTGAACTCCACAAGCTGAAAACCAGGCTGGAAGAGCGCGGTTATACTCTGGTGCCGCTCTCGATCTATTTCAAAGGCAAGGTTGCCAAGATCGAACTGGGTTTGGGACGCGGCAAGAAGGCGCATGACAAACGACAGGCCATCGGCGAACGCGAGGCGCAGCGTGAGATCGACCGCAGATTGAAGGAACGTCACCGCTAGCTCAAGGTAGAATCGACAAATGTCTGGACTGCGAATCTTACTCATCTGGGGCCAGCTAATATCGGTCGCGCTAGGGACCGAGACTGTCTTCCTCGAGGGGCTGGGCACTCGTCAGCCGCTGCGGCAAATAAGCGAGGCGGGAATCGACTATCTCTCGGCTTCCGATCTCGCCACGGCGCTGGAAGGTAAGATTAGCTGGTCGGCGCCGCTGAATGAGGCGAACCTCACGTTTGCCGGGCATCGGTTGCGGTTTATGCTCGCCAACCCCTTCTGCGAGGTCGACGGGCGAATCTACAATCTGGTAATCTCACCGATCTACTCCGTTGATGACCTCTATCTGCCCGCCAAGCGCACCACCGCGCTCTTGCGCCAGATCATTGGCGGGGCGCTGGTCTATGATTCCGAGAAGCGCAGTCTCACCGCGGTTGGCGGGGATCAGAATGTGCTCGGCGTCTACCTGCAGGAAAAACGGAATGGCACATTACTGGAAATCGCACTCAGTGATCCGGTAGAGTACGAGGTGTTCGTGACCGAGGGTAACTGGATCAATGTTACAATTATCGGCGGCCAGGTCGATCCGGCGCGTCTCAACCGGGAGCGACCCGCGCCCGAGGTGCGGCGCATCCGCGCCTTCCAGTTCGAGAATTCGGCGCAGGTCTCGGTGCAGATGCGGGGCAAGGTACTGGAGTATCACGACAACCTCGCGCTCGATCCACCGCGAATCCAGGTTTCAATCGAGAAGATCGATTTCGATCCAAATGAACTGGCCGGCGATGATTTGCCGGCGGATACCGATTTCGATCCCATTAATGTCGTCATCATCGATCCCGGCCATGGCGGTATCTTCGATGGTGCGCATGGTCCTGCCGGTAGTGTCGAAAAAGAGCTGGTGCTCGACATCGCTCTGCGGCTAGAGGATCTCCTCGACCGCGACATGAATCTCACTCCAGTGCTGACCCGTCGCCGCGATCACACGGTCGACCTCGAACAGCGGGCGCTGACTGCCAACTCGGAGGAGGGCGATATCTTCGTCTCGATTCACGCCAACGCTTTCGACGATCCGAGCGCGAATGGCTGCGAAACTTATTTCCTTTCGGCGGCTGCGGATGATGCCGCGCGGGTCACGGAGATTCTTGAAAACTCAGATTTCCGCGATGAACTGGAATCTGAGCCATCTGGCGATCTCGACTTCATCATCATGGATATGCTACAGACGGAGTATCTGCAACAGTCCCGCCAACTGGCCGAGAGCGTGCAGAAGGAGTTGCGTCGTAGTCTCAACATTCATTCACGCGGGATTAACCAGGCGGGCTTTGTAGTCCTGAGTAGAGTTGAAATGCCGGCGATTCTCGTCGAAGTAGCCTTCATCTCGAACAAGGTCGAGGAGCGCCTTCTGGGGCAGGAGGGTTTTCGCCAGAATGTCGCCGAGGCGATCTACCGGGGGATCTTGAGTTTCGCCGGCGAATACAATCGCAGAGAGAGTGCTGATGCCAGACCGTAACCAGCCGATTGGTGTTTTCGATTCCGGCCTCGGGGGGCTGACTGTCGCTCGCGAGCTGTTTCGCCAACTGCCCGGTGAGGATGTCGTTTACTTCGGTGATGTCGGTCGTACCCCTTACGGCCCGCGCTCAAAGGAGATCATCATCCAGTTTACGCGGCAGGATATCAACTTCCTGATCGAGCAACAAGTCAAGATCGTGGTCGCCGCCTGCAACACGGCCTCTGCAATTGCATTGCCGGAGATCGCCGGAGAGTTTGAGTTGAAAACACTTGGCGTAATCGAGCCGGGCGCCCGCAGCGCAATCGCGGCGACACACAATGGCTCGATTGGTGTTATCGGCACGGCCGGTACGATTGCCTCAAACGCTTATGCTGCGGCGATTGGCCGTCTCGATTCCCGCGTGAAAGTCTTCTCAATGGCCTGTCCCCTGTTTGTGCCACTGGTCGAGGAGGGCTATCTGGACAGGGAAGCTACTTATCTGATTGCGCAAGACTATCTGGTGCCATTCCTGACTAATGGTGTCGATACGCTGGTTCTCGGCTGCACACATTATCCATTGCTGAAGCCGCTGTTGCGGCGGGTGCTGGGTGACTCGGTTACTCTGATCGACTCCGCTGTCGAGACCGCTGCCGCCGCGCAGAGGCTACTGACCGAACTCGACCTGCTGCAGATTGCTGAGCGTCGTGGAAAGCACAAATTCTATGTGTCAGACATTCCCGATCAGTTTGCCCGCATGGCGCGTCACTTCCTGGGTGAGGAGGTAGGAAATGTTATCAGGATCGATATCACGAAATACTAGCGGTTCACGATTGGCGATCTGCCTTGTGTTGCTGCTCTCTTGTCTGCTGGCGACTGCCTGCAGCGAGACCGAGCCGCAGGCTGAGCCGACAACTGTTGCAGACAACCTGGATTCGTTGCTCGGGTCCCTGGTGCCGGTCCAGAAGCATAAGGCCAGCCGCTATCTGGAGTGGCTGGCGGATCAAAAAGCGGCGATTCGCACCCAGGCTCTCGACCCTGAGCTGGTGATGTCGGTTATCAAATGGTATCGCACCGAGATCAGCGATGCCGCCGAAATTGAGGGCTACACGATCTATCCGGTGGTCGAGCGCTGGGAGACTCGCATCAAGCTGGATTCTCTGGTGCCGCTCACCGTGACCGAGTTGAACAAACAGCCGACCTGGGCGCAGCCGGTGATGTATCATCCGCAGCGGCACACCGGGGTTGCTTTTCGTAGCGGTCTGCTGGAGAACCTAACCGCCGCCATCCGGCTCGATGGTGATCGGATTAGTTCCCCGGAGCAATTCCGTGAACTCTGCCTGGGTTTTCTGGAAATGGCTTTCCGCGACGCGCAGATCATCATCACGGACTCCCTGGAATGGGGCCTGTATCGCGTAGCTGACAGCCTTGCCAACCGGAATCCCGGAACACCGGCCGCCACCCGGCTGGCGCAGGCTTTGGTTGATCGCGTGATGGCGATGGAATCGGTTGAATTTCTCGATACGTTGCCGGAGGCGGTTGCCCTGCGGCAGTATCTAGATCGCGAGGAGCCCGACTGGTTCGAGCGACTGCCTGTGGCAAGATTCCGCAGCTCCATGCCATCGCTTCGGCGGGGTGTTTATCGCTGGCAGGTTCATGTGATGGATGCTTACAGCATGCAGACTCGCGCGTCGATCTTCTACTTCGACGAGGCGCGCGGCTTCTGGCTGCAGGATGTTGAAATGTTTCCGCCGGTTCGCTCACGGATTCAACTAGGGTAGACTTGCCGATGCGTTTCTCCAGAATCATCCTCGCCACCAACAACATTCACAAGATCAGGGAGATGTCGCAGCTACTCGCCGATCTACAAGTTGAGGTGCTCAGCAAACGCGACTTTCCCGATTTCCCCGATATTGAAGAGACCGGCACAACTCTGGCGGAGAATGCATTGCTTAAAGCGCGAGCTATTTATGCCCGCTACGGCATACCCGCGGTGGCGGACGACACCGGGCTGGAGGTCGCGCATCTGAACGGCGGCCCCGGCGTGCTCTCGGCACGCTATGCCGGGGCGGGCTGCAGTTTTGCCGACAACAACCGCAAACTCCTCGCCGAGTTGGCGGGCGTGCCGTCCGCGCAGCGCGGTGCGCGCTTTGTCACGGTGATTGCGATCTCCTATGAAGGTGGCGATCAGATCGTTGAGGGTGCGGTGGAGGGTTTCATTGCCGAACGCAACCGCGGCGAGAATGGCTTTGGCTACGATCCGGTCTTTGTCTACCCGCCCACCGGGGAGACCTTCGCCGAAATGGGAGCCGTACAGAAAAATAGCATCTCGCACCGAGGCCGAGCGTTGGTCAAGCTGCGCGAATGGCTACTGTCGGAATGAGCGGCCTGCTGAAACTCGGCTCTCGACTTCCGATAGTCTAAGTACCGATAATGTCGAATCTAAGCGAACAGATTCAGGCCGATGACCTCGACTTCGAGCCGGCCCAGAAACAATGGCTGAACCCGAGACGAATTCTGATCATCGCCCTCGCGATCGCTTCGCTGACGGTGGGGGTCATCGCTTTTCTGGTGCATCCGCTCTACATCATCGCGGTCCTGGTCGCCATTGTGCTGGGGCTGATGGTTTTTCTCTACCCCTTCTTCGGCCTGCTGGTCTACTACGTGCTGCTGGTTGTTCGCCCCGGGGCTTTCGCTTACCAATTGGCGGCGCTACATCCTGAGCGAATCATCGGGGCTCTGCTTCTGGTGGCAGTGCTCATTCATAAGAAGTTTCGCGGGCAGCGGATGATTCTGCTCAGCGAACGCATGAATTGGCTCTTTCTCTTTTTCATCATGGCGATGATTCTCTCGGTGCCGAATTCCTATTGGCCTACGGAGACCGTCTGGACGCTGGTCGACTTCATCAAGACCTGTATTTTTTATCTGTTAATCATCAACATCATCGAAAACGGCCGCCAACTGAAGGCCTTTCTCTGGATCTACATCATCAGCACCGGCTACACCGCGATCAGCTCGGCGATAGCCTACTTCACCGGGACGCTGGTTGTTGCGCAGGGCATCGAGCGCGCCGAGGGCA
>JBDRQZ010000087.1:0-2976 GCA_043826025.1 bacterium
ATTACTTCCGCGAAGCTGTCAGGCTGCTGGGTGACACTCCCGGCTCCCTCCTCCGCGAGTTGAAGTCACTGACAGCGGCCGGGATCCTGTCGGTAGAGCAGATCGGGATGCAGAAATTTTACCGGGCAAATCCCGAGAGTCCGGTTTTCGGTGAACTCAAGTCAATAGCCGAAAAGACATTCGGCATTGCGGATGTGATTCGTGACGTCCTGCGAATCAAAGCCGACGCGAAGGTTGACATGGCTTGGATTTACGGGTCAGTCGCCAGCGGGCAGGATACGAGTTCAAGTGATATCGATCTTATGGTGATCGGCAGCTTGTCGTTTCGCGAGTTGGTGGCTGTCCTGAAGCCGGTGGAAGAACAGATGCAGCGCCCGATCAACCCGACGCTGTACTCGCAAAGTGAGTTTCAGAAGAAGGTGCAAGACGAGAATCACTTTCTTTTGACTGTACTGCAATCCGACAAGTTATTCGTGGTGGGAGACGAAAGTGACCTTGAAAGATTGGCTCAGTAGCGGCTGGTTGAAACAGCACTCGACGAGCCGGAAGGAAATAGCCGACCTACTTGCCAAGGTTGACCGGGACATCACCGAGGCAGTCAAAGAGGAGATCACGCTCGACTGGAGGCTGGCCATAGCCTATAATGCGTGCCTAGGTTGCGCGACCATAGCTCTTAGAGCAAGTGGGTATAGAATACCCGGAGGATCCGGCCAACACTACCGTACTATCCAGTCACTGCAGTTTACAGTCAATCCAGCATCGGACATTATAGCGTCGCTCGAAGCCATCAGCAGGAAGAGAGCCATAGTGAGTTACGATGCGGCAGGCACCATCACCGAATCGGAAGTTGCAGAGGCAAGAAGCTTGGCAGGAGAATTGCAGGAAACGTTGCTTGCCTGGCTGCGGGAAGAGTATCCAGAGTTGATGTAAGAGTGAGCGGCTGCCATGTCTGACATAGACGCTGCCAAATCGGTCAAATCACGCATTGCCGGGTTGAAGCGGGGGCGCCGGTTCATCGAGTATCGAGACTCGAACGCTTTCGCTCTGGAACTCGAACGTCTCCTAGACAACATCGACAGAATAGCCGAAAGCCCACGCGAGGGCGTTGAACTGGTGGCTGCCTTCATACGGACCGATAACGCCGTACTTGGGCGTGCCGATGATTCAGACGGCTCTATCGGGGACGTGTATCGGATATTCGCCTGTGATAGCTTTGTTCGCCATGCGTCTCAATGTGAAGACAAGGAGTGGCTATACAACGTTCTGCTCAAGCTTTATGCAGGAGATGAAAACGGTGTTCGCGATTCACTGATTGCTGCTGCCGCTTGTTTCCTGCCGGAATCGTATCTTCGGCGCATGGTCGATGAGTTCTGGTCTTCAGGCGAAAAAGAGACTGACGAGTTCCGGAGATATCATTGGTATCTTCCAATTGAGGCAGTCGCAAGGCAGTTGAAGGATCCCGCGCTTTTCGAACGTGCCTGTCGCGCCAAATGGCCCGAATTACCGGTAGCGGGACACCTTGACATCGCGGAGGTGTATCTCGAGAGCGGCCAAGCAAGTGTGGCCTTAGAGTGGCTGGATAGCGTTCCCTCCGCTGAGAAGTTCTTGCTCGATGAACGCGAGCGGTTGCTTCTACGGGCGCTCTTGGCACTTGACGACAGAGTGCGGGCCGAAGAGGTTGCATGGAGGATATTCCGGCGGTCGCGCAGTGACGAGACGCTGTTGCTGTTGTTGGATGCGGTGGGAGCAAACGAGCGTCATCGGATAATCGAGAGCGAGGTCGCCGCGATCTTACAGTCGCCGAACTTAGGTTATGTCGATGCCTCGTTCTTAATGGAATTGGAGCGGTTTGACGACGCTGAGCGGTACTTGGCCGAGCGCGCAGCGCAACTCACTGGAGACTACTACTACCATTTGAAGCCGTGGGCAATGGCATTCGAAAGGCAGGAAAGATTCATCGTTGCCAGCATCCTCTATCGTGCTTTGCTCGATTCGATACTCCGTCGGGGCATATCGAAGTATTACACATATGGCGTGCGCTATTTGCGCAAGCTTGATGATTTGGCACTGCATATCGACAATTGGGGCGAGACGGGAAGCCACGATGACTACAAGCTAGGCCTACGGGTGGAACACAAGCTGAAGCGAAGCTTTTGGGGTCGCTACGATGGGTGACTGACGCCCCAAGAAACGGTCACAATTTGGTCACAACAGGGTGTAAGTCCTTGTGCCTCAACGCGAGTATGGGGTTCGATTCCCCTAACCTCCAATTGTTGATTCCCACCCTCAAGGCTTTTCGCGCGTAAATTGAGTGGGCGGGTCTACGGGTCAGACCAATGATAACCGAAGAGGAGAAAACAAGAGTGGCTAGAGTAACCGGGATTGGCGGAGTCTTTTTCAAGTCAACGGGCGATAACAAGGCGCTGGCGGAATGGTATCAAACCCACCTCGGCATGAAGCTAGAGGAGTGGGGTGGCGCAGTCTTGAAGTGGCCGGATGACAAGTCGAAAGATGGGGGATTAACAGTCTGGCTTGTCGCCGCAAAGGACACCAAATGGTTTGCGCCCAGCCAGTCCAGTCTTATGATCAACTATCGTGTTGACGACATGGATGGGATGCTTTCGCAGTTACAAAATGCAGGGGTCGAGATACTCCAAGGGCCAGAGTCACATGAAAATGGTAAATTCGCCTGGATACTTGATCCCGAAGGCAACAAAGTCGAACTCTGGGAACCAATGATCTGGGACGAAGAAAACAAAGGATGATGTTTCCTAATGCCTAGTGAAGTTATTCGGTCAGAGATTCCCAAACTGCTGTGTCACAAGGCGATAGCTGAACTGGCGGCAAAGTAAATCTGGACAAACTCTGGTAGCTCCTCCTCCGTTCTAATCAGAGAATAGAACTGGAGAGTGAACTTCTACCCATGCTTCCGGTTACACGTACTAATAGCCGGGAAAATCCGGACACGAGACAGAG
>JBDRQZ010000088.1:0-4717 GCA_043826025.1 bacterium
ATCCGCCTGTTTTTATTGCAGGCGATAGAAGGGATCGGTCATGTTCGGGAGTTGATGCGCCAGGTTCAGGTTAATCTGGCCTATCGTTGGTTTGTGGGATATGAGTTGGATGAGGAACTTCCCGACCATTCGACCTTATCGCGGACTCTGGATCGATTGGGCGAGGAGATTTTCGACCAGGTATTTGGGCGCAGTATTGAGCAGTGCCTAAAGAGTGGCTTGATATCGGGCAAGGTGTTGCATGTTGATGCGACGACGATACGAGCTGATTTGGATCGCAACAAGGTAGGTGGAGACAACAAGCGCTGTGATCGAGATGCGCGCTATGGCAAGTTTCCTGGTAACCGCAGGTGTCCGGGTTACAAGCAGCACACGGTTGCGGATGATGGTTCGCGGGTAGTTTTGGGAGTTTCCGTAACAACCGCTGATCGTCACGAACATGGTGAGGCCTTACCATTACTGGATGATGTTCTGAAGCGCCTGGCGAGCCCGCCGCAATCGCTCTGTGGCGACACGGCCTATGCTAGTGGTTTCCATTATGATGAATTTGTCAAGCGGGGCATACGCTTGATTGCACCGCCGCAGGTGCAGAAGCGCAAGGAGGGATACTTTTCCGTAGAAGAGTTTGCTTATGATGAGAGCAGAGATCTCTTTGTTTGTCCAGCCGGGAAGGAACTGAAGTATGTTGGGAGCGCGAAAGGACGAGATCGTCGTACCTATAGAGCCTTGCCACGTGACTGTCGTCACTGCCCGTTGAAGTCACGATGCACCGTGTCAGACAAACGAGAGATCAACGTCAGCGCACACTATGGTGGTTTGGTAAAGCTTCGCGCCGACAGCAAGACGGCTAGTTTCAAAGCGTTCTATGCTTCGCGAGCGCCGAACATCGAGGGTGTGTTTGCGGAGGAGAAACAGTGGCATAGCTTGGGGCGGGCCTGGCGTCGCGGTCTGTCCAAAATGCGCGTTCAGTGCCTGCTAATTGCTGCCGTACTCAACTTCAAGCGCCTGGCAGCGGCTTGCAGGCCCTTCTCAACACTTCTCTGCCTCCTCCGGACCCTGCAAGCCGCCATTTGGCGGCTCCACAGAGCCAAAACAACCCCATACCGCAATCTCACCCAGACACAACTCCAAACCAGCTAAGTCCGACTACACAATCCCCAAACCCCTGTTTTTCAACAAGCCCCTCAGGTCGCGGTGAGCGAAGCTCACTCGTAGGTCGGGTTCCGCGGTTCTGAGCTTAGCGAAGAACAAGAAACCCGACAATTCATCACAAGCAGGGATTCTGCTTAATCAGAATTGTCGGGTTTCTCCTCGTCGCGCAAACGCGCAACTCGTCGGAACGCCGACCTACGAAGAGACTTTGAGGCGAGACGTCGGGTGGGAATTCGTAGGTCCGAACCCCCGGTCCCCCCCTCGACTTGATCGAGGGTGGTTCGGACTCTTAGCTTCGCGCACTTGCAAGCCGACAGCACCTCCGACGTAAAGCCCCTACTCCTCCCACTCCAAATTCTCCAACGCCAGTCGCAAATCGCCGGCATTGCGGAACTGCTTCTTGATCAACGTCCGCTTGCGACCCTTGATGATCGACTTGATATTCGCGTCGGCGATCCGATATCCTGCCGCGCCCCCGATGATCTCATACAGCAGGTCGACCAACTCGTAAACATCATCCTGCATTCTCAGCCGCGAGGGCCGTCCCAGATCGAAAAAGTCGAGCAGATGTACGTCGAACCCCAGGCCGCGCCGTTTAACGATGACATTGTCGGAGTGGACATCGCCATGATACTCGCCGACGAAGTGAATCTGCTCGATCCCCTGGGCCAGATTGTAAAGCAAGTGCACCGCCTCAAACATGGGCAGCCGTTTGCCCCGCTGCCGTTCAAGGAATTTGGAAAGCACTTCGCCGTCGACCAAATCGGAAACGAGAAACTCGACCTGTTGACCCCGCACCTTGGCCACCCCGCGATGGTGATACTGAATCACAATCGGGCAGGAACGCAGCTTGTAGAGCTTCTGCGCATATTTCAACAGCGGCTGGCGGCGGCGGGGCCGGTTGTAAAACAGTTTGGCGGCCCGCAGAATTCCGGTCGAGCGCTCCTGGACTTTGTAGACTTCACCCTCCCAGCCACCACCGAGAAACTCGATGATGTGATAGTGCGGCCCCAATGTCCGCCCGGCCTGCAAATCAAATGCGGTTACAGCCATCTCTCATTCTCGTGGGTGGCACATGTCCACATGTGCCCCAAACTCGCTTAATTGCGGGCAGATCCCGTGTCAGGCACGGGACAAGCGTGGACATCTGCCGCGCACAGAACATCTCTTCCTTGCGGGTGGCCCGGACCTTGGTCCGGGTTTCATGGTACACTCACAGGCAACGGCTCCAGTTGTGCACATAGTAGGGGCATAGGGTGCGACGCCCGCCTCGGCAGCGCAATCTCAGGAGCACAGGGCTCCTGACCTACTTCACTCCTTGAATACTTCGGCAACTCACAACCCCGCCTGTATCGCCACACCGCACATCAAGATCACAAACCCCGCCAAGGCGTGTGAGAAGCGCTCCAGTTTCGCCACCGGCAGCAGCCGCACCCCACTGACCAGGAACAGCACCACGGTGACCATCGTGGTGATCGTCACCACGCCGAATACCGACGCCACCAGAATCATCCCGAGTGTGCTCTTCTGCGCCGCCGGATACATCAGAATCGGGATCAGCGGCTCGCAGGGCCCCAACACAAAGATCGTAAACAGCACCCAGGGGGTAATTGTCCTCACCGGCCGTTCATCGTGGTGGTGCCCGTCGCCGTCGGGATGCGCCATATCGCCCGGCAGGTGACGATGCACCTTGTGTTTCATTGCGCGCCGAATGCCCCAGATAAGGTAGGCCAACCCAAACGCCGTCAAGGCCCAGCCGGCCAAATCGCCACGCACCGATTCGAGCGATTCGAGACTGCCGACAGCGATGCCGGCGGCCACGCCGATCAGCCCCAGCACCACCGAACCAAGCACATGCCCGATTCCACAGAGGACCGTAATCCAGATCGTCTTGACCCGCGACCAACTGCGCGCCTGTGCCATCGCCACAAAGGGCAGATAATGATCCGGCCCCAGCACGGTGTGCACCAGCCCGATCGAGGCGGCGGTGACCAACAAGTAACCTAGTTCTGTTGACACGTCATGTTTTCCCGGCCTGCGCCTTTGGCGCAATGTCAGGAGCGCGGGGCTCCTGACCTACGGCTTACCTACCGCTGCCATACTCCTGCATCACTTCAACTATCTGCAACCTGTGCCACTTGTACCACTTCTTACGAGCCATCTCTTTCGCCACGATATGTTCGGCATCCTGCCGCCAGCGCTCGATAGCTTCCAGACTCTTCCAGTAAGAGATCGTGACTTCGAGATTATCCTCAGTAACGCTGACCAAATCGAGGCAACCATACTTCTCAAACGCCAGTTTCCGCAGACGGGCAGACATCTCGGCATACTGGTCATCAAGTTCTGCAAGCTCTGCTCTGAAAATCACTGCGTACATGTGACATTTTCCTCTCCTAGGGCAAAAGTCGCCGACTCCTGCCGGCAGCTCTCGGAGAGAGCTGCCCTACTCCTGTGCGGC
The DNA here is from genome assembly GCA_043826025.1 of bacterium. Lineage (GTDB taxonomy): Bacteria > Zixibacteria > MSB-5A5 > CAIYYT01 > CAIYYT01 > JBDRQZ01. The sequence goes on from JBDRQZ010000088.1 coordinate 3,611, forward strand.
GGGATTCCTGCTTTGCAACAACCACCTGCTGCCCACAGTCAAATCAGGAGAAAGATACTCTGCCCTCTCTGGCCGGTCAACGACAATCCGCTTGCCTGGCCCGGAGCTATCGGCTAACTTGGACAATTACTTTTTAGCTACAGGAGGTAAGCATGCTAAAAAAGGTAACCTGGTTCGCCCTGATCTTTCTCTTGCTGGGCGCCCTGCCGGCCTTCGCCGGAGCAGTCGAAAATCTGCTCGCCGAAATCGATCCCTGGGTCGAGCAGGACACCACGAAAATCATGGAGTTCATCGAGGCTCATAATGCCGCGACCGAGCAAATGCTGCAGCAATCGAAGTATTGGGAGCCGACGATGCGCGACATCTCTTTCCTGCTCGGCATCGACTACATCGGCAATCCCAAAATCGACAACACCGGTCGCATCTATTTCGAAATGCGGATCACCGGTGAGAGCAGCGCGCTGTTCTATATCGACAAGCCAATGGGCTTCCCGCATCAACTGAGTCCGAATAACTGGGCCGATGAGGGCACGTTGATCAGTGGCTACTCGGTCGATCCCTCCGGTGACTTCATTCTCGTCCAGGTCAACTACCTCGGCGATGAAATGCATGACATCTGGCGGTTCGAGCGTGACGGCTCTTTCAAACCGTTGTTGGTCAGTCGCAGCGAGCGCTATTCACTGATGGGCATTGACGATGACAATCCAGACGTCTTCTACTATTACATCCGGGCACTGGGCAAAATCCACGCCGCGCGCTACACGATGAGCACTAACACCATCGACACTCTTTATTATGAGGATGGCGCCTGGTTCCCCTCCGACTATGATGAGGGCAAGCTGCTGTTCGTGCGCTGGTTCTCTTTCTCCGAGACCCAGTTGGCGATGGTTGATGTCGCCACCCAGCAGGTGACCGATCTCACCGACACCACTCTGATTTATGGCGCCGGCTTCACTGAGGACAAGCAGATCCTCGCCTTCACTTCGGCGATGTCGTCTGAAGATGAATTCATGAAGTTCTGCCTGATGGACCCGGCCAGGCCGAAGGAATTCAAGCTGCTCTACGACCCCAGGAAGGCGGTCGACAACTATCTCTACATCAAAGAAC
>JBDRQZ010000089.1:0-8363 GCA_043826025.1 bacterium
GATGGGGAGATCGTTCTGCATGTGCGCCGATTAGTCTTCTCGTGGTTGGCCCTCTGCCTGCTCGCCGGGGTCGCTGATGCCGACGAGGCTGAGTTGACTCACCTGCCGCTTGAATTTCGCGCCGATACCATGCTGGTGAGTTTTGACTACGCGCCATTTCTCACTGCCGAAGATACCGACGCTCTCGATCAGGGCGAAGACCTGGTGCTCTCAGTGCGCCTTGAACTCTGGCAGAAGCGCCGCTTCTGGTTTGACCGACTGCGTCAGGATCTCGCCCGGCACTTTCTGCTGCACTATGATCGCTGGGAGCAGGGCTACACCCTGACGCAACGCGGCGCCAACGACTGGCTCGAACCGCTCCGCGTCGCCCGTTTCTCGGAGTTGCTCGACACTCTGCGCAGCAACTACCCCTTAAGTATCTCGCTGGAATCTGAAGATTTCCAGCGTCGCAGCTATTTGGTTTACTCGGTCGAGGTCCGCTATGTCACCCCGGAGAAGCTGGATGAGATCGCCGGCTGGCTGGTTGGTTCCGGAGCCCAGGGCTCCAAGTCGCTGCCCGGCAAAGCCTTGGGGTTCCTGGTCAATTCGACTGGAATCAAAAACCGCTCCTACCTCCAGAGTTCCGCCGACTTCCTGCCCGCTGACCGGCCGGAGCAGGCGATTTTCCCACGTTAGAGTTAAAATACTTTCCGCTCAGCCGATAATTGGAAGAGAGGTAATTGGTTATCAAGCCCGGGGGCTACGCCTGAGGTAGAGAATATGCCGACATCAGCCAACGACAACAAGAGACTGGAGCGGACCGACAGATTTATTCTGCCGCTCATCCACGAGCCCGAGGAGAAAGCAACTACTGAGCAGGCCGATGATCTTCTCTCTCGCATGGAGAAATCCGTGAGCGAGATTAGCAAAGCCCGACCGCATCTTTCCGCAAACCGCGACTCGAGAGGCGATCTGACACACTATCAGGCGCTGCTTGAAGTTTCAGTCGCTATCAATCGCACGTTGGTGACCGACGAAATCCTGCAAATTGTCATGAAGCGTGCAATTGAACTGCTAAAAGCAGAGCGCGGATTCCTGATGCTGCTCGATGAGAAGAATGAGCTGCAATTCCGCACCGTGCACAATCTCCGCAAGGAAGAGATGCCGCAGGAGGAGCTGGAGCTCTCCGACACGATCGCCAATCAGGTCGTGCGTACCGGAGAGTCGGTCTATACCTCCGATGCGCAAAAGGATGAACGCTACAGCAGCAATCAGTCGGTCGCCGATCTGAATCTGCGCTCGATCATGTGTGTACCGCTCAAAATCAAGAATCGAGTGATCGGCGTCATTTATCTCGACAACTCAAGTGAAGCGCGCCTCTTCCTCGAAAGCGACCTCTACCTCTTCGAACTGCTGGCCACTCAGGCGGCCATCGCGATCAACAACTCACACCTCTACGAGCGAATCCTGCGACTCAAACATTTCAATGAGAAGATCGTTACCAACACTCCGGTTGGGTTGCTGGTCCTTGATAATCAGTTGCAGCTCGTAGCCATGAATGCCTCCGGCGAACGCATTTTCGATAAAGGCTTTGTAGGCGACATGACTCTGGAGGCGCTCCTCGCCGGTAGTAACCTTGCCCGCTGGCAGCAATGCTGCAAGAATGTGCTGAAGACCGGCGATGCCGAAGAGTTGCCGCGCTGCTATGTCTCGATCGGCGAAGCGGAGAAAGTGCTCTCTGTCAAGATTTCACTGATGGGTGAGCAGGTTGGCTCCGGCGATGGTCTGATCATCGTGATTGAAGACGTCACCGAAAAGGTCATTCTGGAAAACTATGTTACGGTGTCCGAGAAACTGATCGCCAAGGGCGAGATGGCGGCTTCGGTGGGGCATGAACTGAACAACTATCTGGCGATCATCTCGAACAATGCCGAGTTGCTGCAGGTGCGCCTCGAACGTGGCGAGCATGACAAACTGGCCAAGTCCTGTGAGGCGATTCTGGAAAACATCGACAAGATTCAGCGCTTCACCGACAATCTCATGGATCTCTCGCAGCTCGATCAGGAGCATGTCAGCTACAATCTCAATAATCTCATCGATGACCTGCTGTTCTCGATCAAGACTCAGCCCCGCTTCCGGAATGTCACCTTCGTGGTGCGCTCCAGCCCGGAGCTGCCCAACTGCAAAATCGATGTCGGTCAGATTCAGCAGGTCTTCCTGAACCTGCTCTACAATGCGGCCGATGCGATGCGCGACAGCCGGAGCAAACGGGAGATTGTGATCACTACCGCGACCGAGCCCGGCAAAGTCATCGCTTCGGTGCGCGACAGCGGGGTCGGCATCAAACCAGAGCATCTGGCCAAAGTTTTCGAGTCCCATTTCTCGACCAAACCTGATGGTCATGGGCTCGGCCTGGCTAATAGCAAGAATATCGTCGAAAACCATGCGGGTTCGATCAAGGTACGCAGCGAACTGGGTGAGTTCACCGAGTTTGTCGTCACGCTGCCTTGCCCGCAATAAGAGCCACTCTGCATGCCCGGTTTATTTCCGCAGTCGGCAAAGCTGCCGGCGCCGGTTCTGATCGGTAGCGGCGGTTTCGCCGACGTTTATCAAAGCGAGCATCCACGTTGGGGACAAGTTGCGGTCAAATTGGCGCGTGAGTACAACCTCGCCACGATCGACCAGTTCAAGCGCGAATACAAAATCCTCCGCAGTCTCAAACACCCGGGTATCTGTCATGCCTACGATCTTGGTTGGTGTGAGGATGGCCGGCCCTTCCTGGTGATGCAGCATCTACCGGGCGGCGAGCTCTATGAAAACACGGACAGACTGGCGCCGTCCGATCGTTTCCAGTTGCTTGGTATGTTGCTTGATGCGGTCGATTATCTCCACCACCTGGGCATCGTTCATCGCGATCTCAAAGGCGAAAACATTCTGCTCGATAACCAACGCTGTCCGGTCGTCACCGATCTCGGTCTGGCCCTGGCCGGGCAGGACCAGCGGCGCAGCGGCACGCTGGCCTATATGGCTCCTGAGATAATCGACAACCGGGAGGCCACTTCGGCGGCCGATGTCTACTCACTTGGTGTCATGCTCTATCGAATCGCCGCCGGCAGAATGCCCTTCGACGCCGCCGACCCGGCCAGTCTGATCTCGCAGAAAAGCAATCCCGATTTCAACGGCCTCCCGCTGTTGCCGTCTGAACTGCCGCAGCGCCTGCGCGATACTGTCGAACGATGTCTTGCGCCAGAGCCCGAAGAACGATTTCGTTCCGCCGGGCAAATCGCCGAACAACTGCGACTCGCGGGGCTACTCACCGCCAAGACAGGTGCGGCCGCCGACTTCAGATCTCATTGGCACCACCACCTGCGCGCTTATAACACCTCCTGGGTGAGGCAGAACCTGACCGATCTGCAGCACGATTGTCAAATCGTCGATCATCATCAAGCCGAGCACTCCGATCTGACAGAGGTCGTCGTCGACTTCCTCAAACTCGCCGAGTTGGAAGTCCAGGCGGGTGATGGGGGGATCCGCTATGCGCAACGGGGAACTGATAACTGGCACAGAGTCCACTTCTCGACTCCAGTGCGCCCAGGCTCTCCCGCGCCCATCCTTGACTATCCCGAGTTGGACTATTCGGCAGTGAAAGTCCTGCTCGAAAAGACTTTCTCCGGAGGCATAGACCCTGAGGCAGCGGACCTGCTCTTCAGTCAGACCGATGGTAACCTATCTCTGTTGCTCCTATTGCTGGAATCTCTCCAGCATGAGGGATGCATGCGCTCGGCGCTCTCCGGCCCGAGACTGGAGCTGCCTGCCCCTGCGGAGGTGACGCTGCCGGCCGCCTATTTTGCCGCAGTTGAGAAATTCGCGCCGGAGATACCGACAGAGCTTGAAACGCTGGTCAGTTTCCTGGCAGCGGAGAAGCTTCCTTACGACCTGAAGCAGCTTGTCGGGCAGGGAATGATCGAAGCCAGGCAGGTAGCGACTTTGACAGAACTTGGTCTGCTTAATGATGACGAGGGTGGTTTCCGTTCCTCCTACCTGCGCGAGTACTATTACCACCGAGCCATTACCCAGTCGAAAAACACGGTGCATCGCCGCTGGCTTGAGCTACTCGAGCGGGAGCCGAAGTCGAGTGAACTCCAAATCGAGCAACGCCGTTTCGAGCACTTGCTTGCTTTGCAGGAGAGCGATGCAACCGTAGAAGTGGCTCTGTCGCTTACTCAGAAACTCTGGCGCAGCAACCAACCGGTTGCCGCCCGGAGAGTCATCGCGCGGACTCTGCGGCTGCCCAATCTTGAACGGTTAGGCGAGACGTATCTGCGGCTCTTGATGCGGTCCGCCGATCTCGCCAAAGATGCCGGCGACCTGGCCGCTGCGATCTCACAGTACGCTCATCTGGTCAGGCAGGCGAGTCGGCAGCAGGCGCGTGAGATTCTCGCGGAATCCTACAAAGACCTGGGCGATCTCTACAAAGCCCGCTGCGACTATCGTCGCGGCCTGCGAGTGCTGAACCACGCTATCGAACTCTACCGCGAGCTTGACGACGAACTGGAAATCTCCCACTGTCTTAACAACATTGGTAATCTTTACTGGCTGAGTGGCGAGCTGCATGAAGCGGCCGATCACTACAAGTCCGCGCTGGAGATCCAGCAACGGCTCGACGTGAAACGCGATGTCGCCTCCAGCCTCAGCAATCTCGGCTCGGTCCTCTGCGTACAGCAGCAGTTTGATGAGGGGATACCGTTGCAGCGGGAGGCAATCGCGCTCAGTCGGGAAATTGATGAACTCGGCCAGGCAGCGCGCACTGCCAATAATCTGTCGGTCTCCTATCTTTGGATCGATCAGTTGCAGCTTGCCCGCGAGCAGCTTGACCAGTCGATCGAGATCAACAGATCGCTGGGCGCCGAAAAGGAGCTGCTGTTCAATTACGAAAACCTTGGCGAAGTAAGCATCAATCTGGGTGACTTTGACGCCGCCCGCGAGGCGCTTCTAACCGGGCTGGAATTCGCCCCGGCAGATTATTACTCCCATCGTTGTGCTCTCGTGCTCAAGCTCGCTGAAATCAATTTGCTCATCTGCAAATATGGCAAGGCGGAGGCGCTGCTGCGCTCCGCCTCGCGTTATGAACAACTGGTCACCGATTCGCTGCTCAGCGCCGATCTGGCGCTGACCCGCTGTCGCCTTGCATTGATGCTCAAACGATTCAACGAGGCAGGCGAGCATCTCAATCGGGCCTTCGAGTTTATCGACAAGCTCGGTGACAACAAGAAGAAAGCTAACTTGATGCTGTTGGCAGCTCGCTGGCAGGTTGAAACCAAAGCGCCGGCGGAGAGTGTGGAAGCTCGTTTTGTGGAAATCGAGGAACTATTGAGTCCGCTTCCGGTGCAGCGGGAGTGGCTGTTGTTCCATCTCGATCGCGCTGAGTTTGAATTACGCCGCGCCAATCTCGATAGCGCCGCTCAGGCGCTGCGGCAAGCCGCCCAGCGACCGGAGTTTGATGGTCGCTGGTTGCTGGAATCGCGTAGGGATTACTTATCAGCATTGCTTAGTCTTGCGGCGAATAGGCCGAGCGAAGCTCTCGGGTCACTCGCTCGGGCATACGAGGGTGCTGCGGCATCCAATAATCATGAGCTAATCTGGCGCATTCAAGCTGCTCAGGGTGAGGCCTTGCTGCAGCAGAGCAGCTACGAACGGGCCCTAAAAAACTACATCGCAGCGTTTGATACACTCAGGACGCTGGCCGGTGGCATCACTCGTAAGGCCGTCCGGCAGAGTTATCTTTCGGATCCGGAAAAATCGAGGATTGCTGAGAAGCTGGAAGAACTCCGTGCAATAGCGGTATAAAAAAGAGGGGCCGCTCTAAGAGCGGCCCACAACCGGTCGGTTCCCGTGGAAACTATTGGCCACCCTGACTGATGCCAGCCGGGGCGATCTTCTCCTCGAGCACCTCAATCACCAGATTGTAAACCTCCATCGACGTCACCTCCTCCTGGTGGTGTGCAACCGGTAACCCCATGTCGCCATGGGGTACTGGCTGTGAGCCATTCTATAGCTCGTCGCCAGCCTTTATCCGCTAGACGGAAGATAGACCCTTGGGGTAGCATCTGTCAAGGGAAATCTGAGTTTGTAAATCAAGTTAAGGCACTTAAGTTATTAATAGACAACATATTGTAGCGTTCGGCCGGACTGATACAAGATATAGAGGATAGCCTTTAAAACCAAGACCAAACTTCGAGTCGGAAGAATCTTGCGATTTTGCGTATTGCCAACTCTGCAATCGAGACTTTGCCACACTCGATCTTTGCGTAGCCACTCATGCCGGGCAGCAGGTGATGGTCGCTGTTCTCAACGAATGCCACTGCCTGTGGTTGCGAGGCGATCTTCAGTCTGCTCACTTCACCACGATAAGTCCGACCGGGATAGGCGGCAACGCGAATGTCGACAGCGGAATTAGGACTAATGATATCCAGGTCTGATTCCGGGAAGTCGATCTCGACCATCAGAGATTCAAGTCGCGCCAGGTGGAATATCTCGCCCTCCGTCTGCGGCGCGATCAGCCGACCTGCTATCGGACTGGTGATGGTTGTTGCCTCCGCCTGAGCCTGAAGATAGTCGCGGCGAGCCTGCAACTTAGCTATCTCCGCGTCAATACTCTCAACCTCTTCGGCCTTCGGTCCCGACATCAGCAGATCAAGTTCACTCTTTTTCGCCTGCCAGGCGGAGTAGGTCATGTTGAAAGATGCGGACTTGCTTTCCAGTTGATCATCGGGAATCATCTCCCGGTCATGCAGCTCCTTGGCTCGGTTGTATTCCAGCCGCGCGGCTTCATAGGCAGCCTCCGCTTGTTTTGCTTCCGCTCGTTTTGTGGCAATCTGCTCCAGTTTCGGATCGGAGAGTAAGAGCCGGCGATCAGCCTCACAACGCCGCAATTCGGAAATCGCTTCCTCCAGCAAACCGGCGTTGAGTGTCGAGCTGATCAAGAGCAGTGTGTCGCCGGCGAGCGCGGTATCGCCGACAGTCAGCAGCGGGATCATCCTGGTCACCGATTGATCGGCCGATGAGAGTTGCACTAGTTGTGATTGCTTCTTTTCAACTTTGCCGCCCCGGAAGTAGGTGCCCTCGAGCAGACCGGGGCCAAACTGACGTACAACATAGGATTCAGCGGAGAGCAGTCTGGCGGCGCCACCGGTCGTTCGCGTTACCGGGACGACCAGACTGAGGATGATGATGGCACCGACAATGGCAGTATAGACGATAATCCGTCTCGGTCGCATCCAGACCGCCTTCCTTTCCCGCCAGATTTCGAGCAGAGCGCGGCTACTCCGTGCCGCTGACCGGCGAAAAATAAGTAGCGCCAGAACCAGAAACAAGATAAATCCCGCGCCCTGCCAGGCCGCGATCAGCAGTTGCGCCCCTCGAAAGAGGATGAAGCCGATCAGTGCTGCCGAATACAGCATTGCTGTCAGACCGTAGCGATGGTAGACTTTCGCCTCGCGCGCCGAGGGTCCGATTACCAGTTGCGACTCGCAACCAAACCACCGCACTCGCAGCCGATCCCACAGATAGGCAAAAGCTTTCTGACGCAGATTGGGAATCTCCAGATAGTCGGCCAGCAGATAGTAGCCATCAAGTTTAATCGCCGGATTGAGATTAAAAAGCAGCGTCGCGACGGAGACCGCTGCGGTCAAGTAGAACACCTGATTGAGAAAATACCCCTCATTGGTCAGCCGCCAGAGAATCGCAAACCCGGCCCAGATTACCGCCTGAAACCAGACCCCGGCGAAGTTCACCCCCAGTCGCTCCCGTCGGTTCTCGAAAAGATAGGCGTCCGAAAGATTGCAGTAGAAGCATGGTTGGAAGTAGAGCAGCAGAAAGCCCATCTCCCGCACCCCGCCGCCATAGCGTTTGCAGGTCAGGGCATGGGCGAATTCATGCATGGTGATCAAGAGGAAGATGCTGACAATTGCCACCACAACATTTGAGGCTGTCAGCAGCCGCGCCAGATTAAAAGGGAAGCTGGCCAGGTTGCCGAAAAACACCAGCGCTCCGACCAGCAGCACCAGTATTTGCAGCAGCAACGCCGGCTGGCTGTAGAGCCACTTCAGTCTCGGATAGAGCCGGTCCAGCAGGCGTTCCGGATTGAAGGCTCTGAGCTTGATGAAGAACAGCGAGCGGCGTTGGCTGCGCTCCACTTCGCTGCCCTCGATGAAGCCGAGCTTGCCGAGTTGCTCGACAAAACCAAGGATATCCTGTGGACTTATCGTGCGATGAAAATTGCGAACGAAATGCTCTGCTGCCTCGCTCGGGCTCGACTTGCCATCCAGATGTTGCAGCAGGGAATACTCCGGCTCCCGCAGCCGAATGAACTTGCCCCCGGACGG
>JBDRQZ010000090.1:0-2844 GCA_043826025.1 bacterium
TGCAACTCGCCTCATGTTCTTACCCTCCATATTGGCTGCGTTCAAATGATAGCGCGTGTGCAATCCCTTGTCAAGCGCAGCCTATCAACGGCACACCTCAGAGGCACACCTCAGAATCGTAAACGAATGAACGGCGCGAGCCAGAAACCACCGACATTGTCACTCGTGTAATATTCCAGCAGGTAGCCATTGTCCATCTCCGGGTCAATCGGCGGACCGACCGGATAGTCGAGGTTGCTGTGGTTATATTCCGCCTCGAAGCCGACACCGAAGATCTCGTTGAACTGATAGGCATAGATGAAATCCAAACCCCAGCCGAGGCCGCTCTCGGTATTGTTAGTGGTGATCAGTGTAGTGCAGGTCGGATCATACTGGCATTGCGGCTGACTGGCGTCGAGTTTGGCCCAAAGCAGATAGAGCACGCCGCCCAGTGAGGCCTCCATATCCCAGCTACGGGCAAAATCGAAGCCCAGCCGCAGGCCGAGCCAGTGGCTGGTGTGGTCAAGCTCGCCGGGCAGGTAGTAGCCCTCTTTCGTCGAGATGCGGTACTGCGCGCCGACCTGCAGGCCGGAGCGCAGTTGATGGGTCAGTGCCAGCCGACCGTTGTAGCCATGTTTATAGCGTTCATCGAAACGGTCCTCGGTCGGAATAAACCAGCCGCCACCGAGATCAACAGTCAGCGCCGGCGAGACGCGCACCTTCTGAATCGGACTTGCAGAGAGGTCGGCAGTGCCTAAGCCACAGAGAATCGCTATCAGAGCTATGATTGAACAGACTCGCATCTGAACTCTCCTTGGAATCAAAGTTGGACCAAATTACTCCCTGGCTGGCACTGTGTCAAGGGACTCTGGTCTGAGCTTATCGCTGCCCAGAAGGTTAAAACTTGACAGGCTGGCAGCCACTCTTGATCTTACCCTTATGTGGTATAATAGGTTCACGGAAGAATCAAGGGCGATTAACCCATAACTCTGGGAGGAGATATGAGCAAGCTACTGCGCGTCTCCACAGTCATGTTGATCCTGTTGGCTTTGCCGACAGCGCTTTCGGCCGGCATCTGGGACAACATGAATTATCAGGGCATTCTCGTCGACAGCACCGGCGCTAAAGTCGACGGCCTGCGAAGCATTACTTTCAGCATCTGGGACGCCGCAACCGAGGGCGTGCAATTTTGGGACGAGGAGGTACTGGTCCAGGTCGTGGATGGCCTGGTGAATGTCACGCTCGGGGAGGAGACCCCGCTGTCGACACTCTCCGGGCTCGATGAATACTTCCTGCAGATTCAGATCGGCAGCGACGCGCCGATGACGCGAATCAAACTGACTGCGGTTCCCTATGCGCTCAGTGCTCGCAATGCCGACAAACTGGATGGTTTTACCACCGGCTCGGACGCTCAGCAGATTCCGATCAACAACAGCACGCTCAACGAGAGTCTCAATGCGGACATGCTCGACGGGCACGACGCCGGCAATGAGGCCTCCGATGTGCCGATCAGCAATGGCGCGCTTAACGTCAATCTGAATGCGGACAAGCTGGACGGGCTGAACGAGGACGCCTTCGCCGACTCGAACCATACCCACCCCGGCTATGCGGCCACCAGTCACACGCATGTGATGGACGACATCACCGATCTGACGGTTGGCAACACTGCGGGCGTCAACGAAGGCACCGGCGTCAGCTCAGTGACCATTTTGGACAGTGAGACCGCACTGGACTCGGTCAAGATTGACGCTCCGGCTGCGGGCATGTGTCTAGTGATCGCGACAGTTGAAATCGCACTCTCCAGCAGTGCCGGGGCTTCCGTCTTTGTCGGGCTGGGGGACACTGATGATGCCATTCCCAGCACCGCTAACTTCACATGGCAAGAGCCAGATTCCGTCGCGGTCTACGGTGCAACGAACACAATGACGGTCCAGAACCTGTTCACAGTTTCCGGCGCAGGTGTCGAGACCTACTATCTGGTTGCGATGAAAGGTGAGGCTGCCAGCACTGTAACTGCGACGACTCGGCGAGTAAGCGCAATCTACTTCCCACTCTCTTATGCGCCATAATCGGCTGAACGCGAAAGTGCGGAGGTAAATGAAGATGAAACATAGAATGACAAACAAGTTGCTGTGGTTGCCTCTGGCTGCGGCTCTGTTGCTTTGCACCACGGCGCTAGCGCAGAGCGGTGAGCATCTTACCAGTTGGATGGTGATCAATGCCGGTGGTGGTGAGAGGATCAGTGGCAACAACCACCTGTTCTCGCAATTCGGCCAGGCTTTTAACCACGCTAGTGCCTCGCCCGGCGGCAAGCATGTGATGGTGCATGGTTGGGCGGGACTTGACTCACCGCCCCAGGTGGCGTACGAGGTGATTGAGGTCGAAACCCCGACGTTGCCCGACGAGTACAGTCTGGCGCAGAATTACCCGAATCCCTTCAATCCGACGACGGTGATCGAGTTCTCGATGCCGCGGAGCGGCAATGCGCTGCTCGAGGTGTATGATATCATGGGTCGTCGGGTGATCACTCTGGCAGATGAGTACCTGAATGCGGGGCTCAAACAGGTGGTCTGGGATGGTCGCGACCGCAACGGCCATGAGGTCGCCAGCGGCATGTACTTGTATCGTCTCCAGGTCGGCGATGTCAGCCTGACCAAGAAGATGATCCTGCTGAAGTAGGCAGATTCATCGTTACAGCAGTTCTTGCTGCCGCCCTGCAAGGGGCGGCAGTGTGAACTGCCGATGTCTCCTGCCACCCCGCCATACTGCACCACTGTCAGGTGACACGCCCGCTAGCGCGCTCGCGACACCTGACACAGTCGATAATTCCCTTGCTCCCAAGCTCCGCAAGTAGTAGCTTCCCTT
>JBDRQZ010000091.1:0-2597 GCA_043826025.1 bacterium
GGAGAGGAGTAACCTAAGCACGATGACATCATGGTCAGTACGACCGGCGAGGTGGGATGCAAGCCGGAGCGGACCGGGAGCATCCCGATCCGCCCCTTCAGCACGCTTACTGAGGTGGGAACTGAATCAGCGAGACGACCGCCCCGGTCGGATCCTGAACGATCAGGAAACGACCCACTGTCGGAACGTCATGTGGCCCGTGCAGCACGGTTCCGCCCAGCGCCTTGGTCTTCTCGACCAGCGAATCGACATCGTCGACGGTGATATAAGCCATCCAGTGCGAGGGTACCTGCTCCGGGATTTCGGCAGGCATCGCCATCATCCCGCCGGCAGTCCTCTCACCGGCCTTGAGCATCGAGTACTTCATCCCCGGCATACCGGAATCGACAAACTTCCAGCCAATCAGTTCCGAGTAGAATTTCTCCGCCTTGGTCGTATCGCGCGTTACCAGTTCATTCCAGCAAAATGTGCCATGGACAGGTCTTTCATTTGCCATGTCGCTCTCCTGAGTTAAGATTAGTCCGGCTTCTCTTAACCGGTATACGACAAGGAAGCGCGGTCGTCGATCACATTTTGCGCCCCGATTTCGGATTGTGATTTCCGTCACTTAGCGTGTGAATAAGCCATAGAGAAAAAACTGTGAGGTAGTTGTCACCTGCCCCTGCCAGCCGAGATTTTGCAGGGTCTCTTGTAGCTTCGGAGGATCGTAGAACACCTTCACAATCTCAAACTCGCGACCATCGTTGAGCTTCCGCTGAGCGGCGCCGCCGCGCTCCAACTCTGCATGATCTCGCGCGGTGGATTCCTGAGTCAGCAGGCTGTCGACGAAGAACACTTTGCCGCCGGGAATCAGTGCGTCGGCAATCAGTCTCCAGAATTTTTCGAATCGAGTTTCAGGTACATGGGAGAGCCAGAAACCAAAGAAAACGAAATCGAAGCGCTCAGACGGCTGCCAACTGAAGATATCCGCCTCAACACATTCGATTCTGCAATCAGCCACACGTCGTCGAGTGATTTCCAGCGCCTCAGGTGACGCATCGACGGCGATCAACTTGTCGGCCTGCGCGACCAGTTGTTCGGTCCAGAGCCCGGTGCCGCAGGCCAGGTCGAGGACTTTGCCTTGAGGTTGCGCCTCGCTCAACGCTTCTCTGACAATCACGACCTCAGCATTCCATTGGCAGCGATGCTCTTCACCGCGATCATAGCGACCGGTTCGATAGAACCATTCGTCATACTCGGCCGCGCGGGCGCGGTAGTATTCGATCTGTGCCCGAATCAGTTTTTCTTCATCCGCCATCTGCATTGCCTCGTTGTAGAATACGTGAGTTGTCCGCAAGCGCAAGTTACGACTTGTGTATATCCGACATCGCGATTGCCAAAGAGGACTACTTTGCGATATTTAAACGCGCCGAAAGGAGATTGAAATGATAGGACGAATCTGGCATGGCTGGACTACTCCGGAGAATGCCGACCGCTACCAGCAGATTCTGACCACTGAGGTGATCCCCGGCATCGCGGCGATGAACATCAAGGGCTTTCAGCGAATTCAGGTTCTGCGCCGTGAGCATCCGGATGAAGTCGAGTTTGTCACGATCATGTGGTTCGACTCGCTCGATTCAGTCAGAGACTTTGTCGGCGAAGACTATGAACGCGCTCATGTGCCGGGCAGAGCCCGGCAGGTTCTCAGTCGTTTCGACGCTCGGTCGCAACATTATGAACAAGTCGCGCAGTTCGACTATTGAGCGGGCTCAGACCTCCGACTCGGTGCGCTTCCCAAATGTCAAATAGAGCGCCGGCAACACCACTAGAGTCAACAGCGTTGAGGTGATAATCCCGCCGACCACTACTGTCGCCAATGGCCGCTGCACCTCGGCGCCGACACCGGTAGAGATTGCCATCGGGACAAAACCGAGCGCCGCCACCAGCGCCGTCACAAACACCGGCCGCAGGCGGGTCAGAGCGCTCTCTCGTACTGCGGCGGCAATCTCCCGGCCCTCCGAGCGCAATCGCTTGATAGTCGAGACCAGCACCAGCCCGTTGAGCACGGCAATACCTGACAGGGCGATAAAACCGACCCCCGCCGAGATCGAGAATGGCATCCCGCGCGAAGTCAGCGCGACCACTCCTCCCAGCGCCGCCAGCGGTACCCCGGAGAAGATCAGCAGGGCGTCACGGGCCGATTTGTAAGTCCAGTAGAGCAAACCAAAGATCAACAGCAGCGCAATGGGTACTACAATCGCCAGCCTGATTCTCGCCCGCTCCAGGTTTTCAAACTGTCCACCGAGGCGAATGAAATAACCGCTCGGCAATTCGATCTGAGCTTCGAGTCGCATCCGCAGGTCATCCACGAAGGAGCCGATGTCGCGACCGCGCACATTGGTCTGCACCACGATGCGGCGCGGGCTCCACTCTCTGGTAATCGAACCGGGACCTTCATCCAGAGTCGCCGTGGTCACCCGGTCAAGGCTGATGATGCTCCCCTCACGCGAACGCAGAAAGACCTGACTGATGTCCTCCGGGCCGACGAAACGGCTGGTATCGGTCTGTATCACCAGATCAAACCGGCGCTGCCCTTCAAACACGTCGCCGACAATGAT
>JBDRQZ010000092.1:0-2550 GCA_043826025.1 bacterium
GTGGGCTTGCTGGCGTTGATTGTGCCCGGCATTAACGTGTTGGTCTTTGGCTGTTGTTACGCGCTCGCGGCCGTTGTACGGGAGTATGGTGTGATCGACAGTCTGACCTACTCGGTGAAATTGGTCAAAGGCAACTTCGGTAATGTCTTCGCGGTGCAGCTTGGGATTTTTGTCGGGCTGCTGGTGATCAATCTGCTGGTGCTGGGGGTGAGCGCGGTGATCGCGCTAGTCGGTCTGCAGTTCATCTCCGAGCTGCTGGCGCTGTTTTTGCTCGCGGTAGTCGAGGTCTTTGCGCTGTTGGTCAACGCCGCGATGTTTTTCAATCTCGAAGCTATTCAGCGGGCCAGATCAGGCGCAATGACCACCAGTGCGTCCTGAATGAAGTGGGCGATAATCGCTGGATAAAGTGATTTAGTATAGACAAAGAAGCCGACAAACATCAGGCCGTAAATAAACACCAGCACGAATCCCCCTAAACCCTGATAGAGGTGTCCCGACGCAAACGCGGCGCTGGAGATAATCGCCGCCAGCCAGAGTTGGCCGCGACTTAGCCGCGCGATGCGGGTCAGCAGGTATCCTCTAAAGACGATTTCTTCGCTGAATGCGACTGTCAAGCTGAGCAGCAGCCAGACCATCTTCTCCGTGCCGGTGCTCGGCAGCATCTCCGCGAAACCGGGCATGCTGTCAGGCGCAGCGCCCAGCACGATCATCTGGAGCAGGAAGAGGATGCCATTGGCGCCGATCAGAAACCCGATTGCCTGCGGAATCGTCCAGCGGTTCCAGCCTGAGAGACCGAGGTCCCTGAATCCGGCGCGCTCGATTTTGACGGCGATCAGGATCATCAGGAGGGTCAGCAACTGGATCGTGATCGTCGGATAGTAGACCTCCATCAGGAGGTTATCGAACTGAAAGAGCATCATCTGCTCATCGAGGAAATAGAAAGAGAAGGCGGGCCAAACTACCCCCATCAACAGCAGTACCAGCCAACTGACCGGCGTCAGCCGAAAGTCGGCCGGGGGCCTCGGCAGGCGACTGAGCAGCGTGCGTTTTTCGGCCTCAGCGGGCTCCGGAGGCGAGGTTTCGAATAGCTCTTCGTTCATCCGCGCTGAAGTTAGTCCGCTCTGCAAACTCAGGCAAGCGACAATCACATTGCGGCTCACATTCCCGGGCGCTCCTGCGACTTCGGTTGCGAATCTCACCTGATTTACAGCCAGCGCCAACCAGGTCATCATGTCGGCAGAAGGAGGCATACCGACATGAGGATTGAGTTCATCGAATGGATTTATCAGGCCAGTTCGCAATCGCTTTGGCAGCAGCAGCCGCTGACCGAAGCAGAGCAGGAACGGCGGGAGCGAATCACAGCGGCTGTCAGAGAAGCACTCGACAGACTGGAGAGCACCGACCGGACAATTCTCGAGAAATACTACTTTGAGGGTGAATCCCTGCCGGAGATTGGCAGGGCGCTCGGGCGACGGCAGGCGACGATTGTCAACCGGCATCGCCGCGCTCTAAAGGCCCTGCGCAAGCAGCTCGCGGCCTTTGTCGTGACGGAGTTTGGGGTCCGGCAAGAAGCGCCCGACTGCTGCATCTGCCAAAGCCCCCGGCGGCTCGAGATCGAGGCGCTGATCGCTGCGAAGCGGCCGGAGGAACCCTACGGGCACTTGATGAGAAAAATACATGAGCGCTGTGGCTTGAAGGTCACTTCGCCCCAGACCATCATCGGTCATCAGAAATACCACGGTTAAAAGGAGAAATCAGATGTCTGATCAGGAGAGCCGCAAAGCGAATCAACATGCGCTCAATCTTTTCATCTGCTGGGAGCTTAAAGAGGTGCTGCAGGAAACCGCGCAGCGATTCGACCGCACAGTCGCAGACATTGTCAGGCTGGCATTGCGCCTCAGCCTGCCGATCCTCAAAGGAGCCTGCGAATCGCGACAACAGCTCAGCGAGGAAATCGCTCTGCTTTTCGAGCGGAAACCGGGTTCTGCACGAAAAGAGGTTGCCGCCCGAATTCCCAGGGATTAATATCGATGCATGCTCTCGTTACGAGTGTTGATAGTTGATGATGAAGCCAACCAGCGCGAGATGCTGGCCGGCTTTCTTGCCAAGCAGGGTTATCAGGTGAGCGCTGCCGCTTCCGGCGAGCAGGCTCTGGAACTCGCGCAGGAGCAGTCCTTTGAGATCGGCCTGTTCGACATGAAGATGCCCGGTATCACCGGTGTCGAACTGATGGCCCGGTTGCACCAGCGCGACCCGGAGTTGCAGGTGATCGTCATCACCGCCTTCGGCTCGGTAGAGACTGCGGTCGCGGCAATGCAGCAAGGGGCGTTCAGCTATCTTTGCAAGCCGGTCAATCTCGATGAACTACTGGAACTACTGAAAAACGCTGGCGAGAAACATCATCTGCTCAATGAGAACCGCGAGCTGCGCGAGCGACTGGCGCAGTTCGAATCGGCCGAGATTATCGGTAAATCAAAAGCGATCGAGCAGCTTCTCTCGGAGCTCGTGCGTGTCGCGCCCACCGAAGCCACTGTGCTGATCACCGGCGAA
>JBDRQZ010000093.1:0-2671 GCA_043826025.1 bacterium
GACGAGCCGACCGGCAATCTCGACTCGGCGATGAGCAGCGATATCATGGACATTCTCGCCAGCTTAAACAGCGACGAAAAAACGACCGTCATCATGGTGACTCACAACCAGGAGATGGCAGCGCGGACCGAGCGAGTCATCAGGCTGTTCGACGGCAGCCAGGTGGATTGAGGAGAAGCGAAATGCTCAAAAACTATGTTAAGATCGCTCTGAAAGTCCTGCTGCGCCGCAAGTTCTTCACTTTCGTCAGTCTCTTCGGCATCAGCTTTACGCTCCTGGTGCTGATCGTCGTCGCCTCCTTCGTCGACTATCTGGCGATTCCGACCCGACCGGGTACCCGGCTTGATCGCACTCTCACAATGGCCAGAATCGAGCTTGGCGGCGAGGACAGCCATGTGTTCTCCTACCCCAGTTACTACCTCCTCGATCGCTATGTGCGCAACATGAAAACGCCCGAGGCCGTCTCGATCCACAGCAACCAGGGGACCGTCTTCAGCTATCTCCAGAACCGGAAATTGGAGTTGAAGCGCAAATTCACTGATGAGGTGTTCTGGGACATTCTGGAATTCGATTTCGTCGAGGGGCAGCCTTATACTCGTGAACAGGTGGCCAGTGCCACCAATGTGGCGGTCATCGATGAAAAAGTCAGAGCGGAATTGTTCGGCGACCAACCTGCCGCTGGCAAGTACATCGAGACTACTGAAGGCAATTACCGCATCGTTGGCGTAATTCGGCATGAAGACATCCCGGTGCAGTCCGCCGCCGCTCAGGTTTTTGTCCCGATAACAACTTCACGCTTCGCCATGTCGAGCACCTCGCTGTTCAGCAACTGCTTCGCTTATCTGCTGGCTGCCGACAAATCCGATTTCGACCTCATCAAAGCGGAGTTCGCCGCGCGGCTGACTGATGTCGCCAAAGACCATGCGGATGAATGGCAGATCGTCAAAGCCAGTCTGGGGACCCAGGCTGACCTGCTGATCAAAGAGGTCGTGGGGGAGGAACGCGAGGGTGGGCGTTTCCTGGCGCTGGGTGCGATTATCGCGCTGATGTTTCTGTTCATGCTCTTTCCCGCGATTAACCTGGTGAACATCAACATCAGCCGCATAATTGAGCGCTCTTCTGAGATCGGCGTCCGAAAGGCATTCGGGGCCTCGGCCAGGACGCTCACTCTTCAGTTCATCATTGAGAACGTCTTTATCACGCTGATCGGCGGTGTGATCGCCTTCTGTCTCGCGCTGATAGTGCTGAACGCAATCTCCGCCAGTGGTCTATTGCCGTTCGGCATCTTGAGAATAAACCTGCGGGTTGTCTTCTACAGCCTGCTGCTGTGCCTGGGATTCGGTCTGCTTTCGGGCGTGTTGCCGGCCTACTTGATGTCCAGGCTGCACCCGGTGGAAGCCCTGCGAGGAGCCGGACTATGATCAAGCATGTGTTTAGACTGATGTGGAACCGCAAGCGGCGGTCACTGCTCTTGGCCAGCGAAATACTGTTTTCCTACCTGGTGCTCTTCGCGGTCGTCGGCGTGGCGCTCACCGGCTCGATCAACTATCTCAGGCCGTTGGGCTTCGATTACGAGAATGTCTGGCTGCTAGACGTCGGCTGGCGCTCAGTGGCCGAAGACCTCTCCCGGGACGACATGACGATCACCTACCAGCAGATTCAGCGCGAGGTGGAGGCTCTCCCCGAGGTCCGGAAGCTGAGCTGGGTTATGGGCTGCACTCCCTACTCGATGTCGAGTTGGGGGACAGAAGTGAAAGATGGCGAGCGGACGATTAATGTACGTTTCAGTCGCGTCGATGATAATTTCGCTGAGGTGATGAACATGGAGTTGGAGGAGGGCCGCTGGTTCAACGAGGAAGACGCGGTCTCCGGCCGAATCCCCGTGGTTATCGACAGAAACCTGGCCTCGGAGCTGAGCGGTGATGGATCTGCGGTCGGCAAGATCCTTGTCCGCGGCGAAAAGAATCCCAAAGAACTCGTGATCACCGGAGTGGTGAAAGCCTACCGTTTTCGTGGTGAGTTCAACCAGCATGGCCCATTCCTGTTTCAGCAGCATTCCTGGAGTGACACTGTCGACTGGTGGCCCCAGTCCGCCATGCTGCGGGTGGCGGATGGCGTCGATGTGCAGTTTGAGCAGACTATTCTGAAACGAGTGGCCGCAGTCGCGCGTGGCATGGATGTACAGATCGAGACGCTGACCGATAAGCGCGCCGTGGTGATGAGGGACACCCTGCTTGGCATGTTGCCGCTGATAATCATTGCTGGCTTTCTGGTATTTAACGTAGCGCTGGGATTATTCGGCGTTCTGTGGTACTCTATAAACCGACGGCGGTCGGAGATTGGTTTGCGGCGCGCGATTGGCGCCGAGGCGCGGCAGGTCTCGCTCCAGGTAATCCTGGAGGCTCTGGCGCTGGCGACCTTTGCGATCATAGTTGGCGTCTTCCTCGCCGCTCAGGTGCCGATCCTCGGTTTGAAGATTGTCACCGACTATGTTTACCAGGACGTTTTGGCGATGATTCTCGCTGCCGGCCTGATCTTCCTGCTGGTCACGGCCTGTGCCCTCTACCCGAGCCGTCTGGCAGCCAGGATTCAGCCGGCAGAGGCGCTGCATGATGAGTAACATTGGCGGCCGGCATCCGTAAAAAGAGCACGGGTGGATCATAAGTCTGAT
>JBDRQZ010000094.1:0-7774 GCA_043826025.1 bacterium
CTGAACGCCTGCAGCCAGAGAGCGAAATCAAAGTGCTCGCTCCAGCCGTCAAACCGTGCTCCCAGTTGCTGGGCTCGCTCGATGACAGGTGCCAATCGGCGATCACCGCGACTCAGGATTCCTTCGAGATGACTCAACTCCGGATCGCGCCACTTCATCTGCAAATGACGGCTACGGCAACCGCGCCGCAAGAAGGCATTCTTGTCGCTGACTTCTTCGATGTCTGCTTGACGCTCCCACTGCCAGGGGGTGTGCGCTTTAGGTGAGAATGGCGAGATCGTAACGTTGATACTGCCCTTGCTATGTTGCCGGCGGCAGAGACGTTCGCAATTGCGGACCACATCGACGATACCATGCAAGTCCGTTTCGGTCTCAGTAGGCAGACCGATCATGAAATATAGTTTGATCAATTTCCACCCGGAGGCGAAAGCATCGCTGACCACCCGGGAGAACTCCTCAATACCCACCTGCTTCTTGATAACCTCACGCATCCGTTCGGTTCCACCTTCCAGCGCGAAAGTTAGGGCCGGTCGATCATCGGGAGAGATTCGCTTGGCAAGTTCGAGTGACCTGGTGGTCGGTCGCAGACTGGGAAGGCTGATTTTTACATGCTTGCCGCGCAGTTGGTCGGTCAGTCGGCGAATCAAATCATCGAGTTGCTTATAATCTGAGCTGGAAAGCGAAAGTAGCGTGATTTCTTCGTAGCCGGTCTGGTTCAGAGTTTGCACCGTGTAATTGACAATATCCTCGACTTTGCGATCTCGCTTGGGACGATAGATCACCCCGGCCTGGCAGAAGCGACAGCCATGCCCGCAGCCGCGCATGATCTCCACCGCAAGCCGATCATGCGCCACTTCCTCAAACGGGACTATCGGCTGCGTCGGATAAATGTCAGTAGAAAGCTCTTTACAGACGGCGGCTTCTACCCGATCCGGGGCCTGCTCATTGGTCTTACGAATCCCGGCGAAACGACCGCGATCATCATAGCTCGGCTCATAGAAAGAGGGGACATAGACACCCTGAAGCTGCGCCAGTTTTTCCAAAGTCGCGGTGCGACCCAGCGTGGACCGTTGCTGCACGATCCTCAGAATCTCTTCAATCGATCCCTCGACCTCACCGACGAAGAAGAAGTCGAGGAAATCGGCGATTGGCTCCGGGTTGAAACAGGTCGGGCCGCCGGCGCAGACCAATAGATCAGTTTCGCCCCGCTCCGCCGAGTGGAGCGGCACCTGCGCCAGTTCGAGCATCGTCAGGAGATTGGTGAAACCGAGTTCATAGGAAATCGAGAAGCCGATCAGATCGAACTCGCTCAGCGCCCGGCAGCTCTCCAATGAGAAAAGCGGCAGATTTAGCTCTCGTAATCTCGCCTCGGCATCGATATCGGGTGCAAAGACCCGTTCACAGCAGGCGAAATCCAAATCATTGACTATTTTATAGATTATTTGCAGCCCGAGATGGCTCATCGCCAACTCATATTTGTCGGGGAAAGCGAGCGCAAGGCTTACCAGACCGGGTTCGGCCTTGTGAATTGCGCCCAGTTCATTGCCGACATACCGCCCCGGTTTGATTACAAAAGGCAGGAATTGAGATTCGATTTGCTGCCTAAGCTGCATCCGTGCTTGCCTAAGACCAGGCAGGGATTAGAACCCTGTCCAAACGTGCGAGCATTCGCGTCGGCCGAACCGCAGGGACTAGGCCAACACCTCTTTTTCGTTACATTTGCAGATGCCGACCTGGTGGTTCTTGAACTTCCAGGATTTCTTGGCCTCATTGAAAGTAGGGTCAACTAACTTCACCCACTCGAGCTGGGTGCCGCAGACCGGGCAGATCGTGACCGCCACCTTCTTGTTAGCCTTGTCAGCAAATGATTGACGTTTCGCCATATCGTCTAAGCCTCCTTAAATCAACACAAGCTAATTAATATACGTACCGGCGTCTGAGTGTCAACATCATAAGCGGCGCGGGCACCGGAGATTAATGCCATTATCTCTTCTCTAGTTCTTCCAGCCGTTGTCGCAACTCCTCGACTTCGGTCTGTAACTCTTTAAGCTCTTTCATTTTACGGGGCAGGCGGTGCAGGTACGCTTCGATCTGCTTGAACTCGCGCAATTCGCGCGCGGGGGAGCCAGCATAGATCATCCCACCTGCCAGAGAATGCCCCACCCCGGCCTGCGCCCCGACAATCGCGCCATCGCCAATCTCGATATGCCCAACCAGCCCGACCTGACCGGCCAGTGTCACATAGTCGCCGAGGGTGGTCGAACCGGAGATCCCCACCTGCGCGACGACAATGCAGCCTTTGCCGATCCGGACATTGTGCGCGATCTGCACCAGATTGTCGACCTTAGTGCCGGCGCCGATGATCGTATCGCCCAGCGCGCCCCGGTCAATGGTGCAGTTAGCGCCGATCTCGACATCATCCTCAATCCGCACGCGGCCGACCTGCAGCACCTTGTGGTGCACACCCTCCTTGGTGGCATAGCCGAAACCATCGGAGCCGACCACTGTGCCGCTATGGATTGTCACCCGGTCGCCTATCTGCGTACCATCGAGAATCGTGACTCTGGGATGGAGCAAGACACCGCTGCCCAGCTCGCAGTCGGCGCCGATCGAGACGCCCGCCATTACTTTGCAATTCGCGCCGACCTTGCTACCAGACCCGATCACCACATCCTCTCCAAGATGGGCGGTGGGATCGACCGTGGCAGTGGGATCAACTCCCGCAGTCACGGCGATCCCAGGTTGCAAACGGCTACCCGGTTGGGGAAAGAAGAAGGTCAGCGCCTGTGCGAAAGCATAGTGGGGATTGTCATGCACCAACAGACTGCAAGGTGCTGCCTTCTCGGCGCTGTCGACCAGCACTGCGGCGGCTTTGGTGACAGTCAGGAATTTCCCGTATTTGGGATTGGTCAGGAAGGTCAATTCGCGTGGCCCGGCAGCCTCTATTGTGTTGAGGCCGACGATTTCGACTTCACCCTCCCCGAGCAACTCCGCCCCAAGCCGCTCGGCCAACTCCCTCAGCTTCATGGGACTATTCGGTTTTTTCTAGTTCCTCGAGTACCCGGTCGGTGATGTCGAGGTCTTTCTTGCCGTAGGCGATATTGCCATTGACCGCATCGAGAATCAGATCATAACCATTGTCGCGCGCGAGCGCTTCGAGCACCAGGTTGATCTTGTCGAGTAACGGCTTGGTCAATTCGGCGTTGCGTTGTTCTGCCCGGCCGTTAGGGCCGAAAATCTCATTTGCCGCCTGCTGCCACTCCAGCTTCTTGGCTTCGATTTCCGCTTCTTTTTCTTTGCGCTTGGCCTCGGAGAGAATCAGAGCCTGCTTGGCGAGATCGGCTTCCATCTGTTCGATCCCCAACTGACCCTGTTCGACCTCGGCGTTCCAGGCCTCGACTTCCTTGTTGAATTCCACCTGAGCGTCCTTGAATTCCCCATATTCAAGCCGAATTCGATAGGAGTCGATGTAGACCACCTTGCCCTGCGCGGACGCTGTCGACGGCAGGAAAGAGGTCGCAAGCGCCAGCAGCGTGACTACCATAGCGAGTTTACGCATCACTGCCATATCCTCCAGTTTGGTTCATTTTCTAGAATGTGGACCCTATTTGAAAATGTGGTTTCCAGCCCGCCCCATCCGGATTGTTGTACCCATAGGCAAAATCAAAACCGATGATTCCCAAACCCGGCACTTGCAGACGGAAACCTACGCCGAGCGATTTCTTAAGACCATCCCAACGGTCCAGGTCGAAGGGCCGGACCGCCTTTCCGGTCAGCCAGGCATTGCCGGCATCGGCGAACAGCAATCCATAGATCTGCTGCTCCACCAGCGGCACCTGCAACTCCAGGTTGTAAATCAGCAGTGAGCGGCCGCGCAGGTATGCGCCACCTTCACTGATCGGGCCGACCGAGCGATCATCATAGCCGCGAATCGTGCCGTCACCGTAGGTCCCGCCCGGGGCAAAGCGCTCCGTGTAGGGAATCGAAGCATCGCCGTCGGGACTGTCGATCAGGCCAACCCTCACCTTGGTGGCGAGCACGATCTTCCACCAGACCGTCGTGAACTTGGAGGCCTCAAAAATGTGCTTGTGGTATTTCCAGTCGCCGCCCAGCGGCCCACCGGCGTATTCGATACCATAAGAGAGCACCGAACCTGAAGTGGCGAACTGCGAGAGATCGCGCGAATCGCGGGTCAGAGTGAATCCGGTCGAAGAGGTCGTATTGAATTCGTTTTCATATTGCACCAGCGAATTGGGATCATCCGCATGATTCTCGCGGTACGCGTCACTGAAGTCGTAGAGCCGCTCCTCTTTGATCCCATACTGCCAGAGCACGCGGAAGTAGTCATCGGGCCAGCGCAACCGACGGCCGACGCGCAGACCCGCACCGCGACTGTTTTCGGTGAACTCGCCATCAGTCAGCACATACTGGCGATTAACATTGTAAAGATCAATGCCAACCGATGTCGGCGTGTCCAGCAGCCAGGGCTCGGTAAATGACACGGAAACGGAGTTGCGACGGCTGCCGAAGGACCAGTCCAGTTTCAGGGTCTGGCCATTACCCCTAAAATTGGGAATGCCCAGGCCCACCGTACCGACCAGTTTGTCATAGTCGGAGTAACCCGCGCCCGCCTGCACCTGACCGGTTTGCTTTTCCTCGACGTTGAGCAGGAGATTGACATCGCCATTCGGCAATTGCTCCATCTCCGGCTCGACATTCGAGAAATAGTTCAGATACATAGCATTACGCAGCGAGCGCATCAACAGCGAACGGCGAAAAATCTGTCCCGGTTGCGAGTAAAGCTCGCGCCGAATTACTTTCTCTTTGGTCTTATAGTTGCCGGCAATGATCACTTTATTGATCTTGGCTGGCGTGCCCTCGTTTATCTCAAAGCTGACATTGAGAGTCGAGTCGACAGTCTGAGTCTGGTCGAAGACTCGTGCATGAATGTGCCCCTCTTCGTAATAAACACCGTAAAGATTCTCAATTGTTTCCTGGTACTTCTCGGAATTGTAGATGTCGCCCGGCTCGTACTTCAGTTGTTTTCGCAGGAATTCCTCGTTGAGTATCCCAAAGCCGCTGAAGGTGGTCTCGCCGAAATAGTAACGCTGTCCTTCAAAGACATCGATGTAGATCACCATCCGCTTGCCGTCAGGGTCGACCACCACACTGTCGGCATTTATACCGGCATCGAGGTAGCCCTCTTTGCGGTAGAATTCGATGATCTTATCCTTGTCGCGCTCGTATTTCTCCGGCTCAAAACTGCCGGAACGCAAAAAGCCCTTCGGCTTGTGGTCCATCTGCCCGCGAACCTTCCCGGGGCTGAAAGCCTGCGTGCCCGTAACCACGATATCGCGGATCTTGACCTTTTCATGCTCGACGATCTTGTAGGTCAGGCTGACACCGCCCTCGGCGAGCGAGTCCACCCGCCCGGTCACCTCAGCTTGATGGTAACCTTCTTCGCTGTAAAGGTCTTTAATGCGCTGCGCATTGCTCTGAATCTGATTCGGCGTGACGACCTGGTTGACGAACACCGTCAACTTCGGTTCAATGTCTTTAACTTTGATCTTCTTGTTACCCTCAATCTTCAGGTCCTTGAGTTTGGGGTGCTCCTTGACCTCGATCCGCAACTTGACGCCGCCGCCCGCAAATTCACCCTCGATGGCGACATCGGCGAACAGCTCCAAGCCGTAAACGCGACGAATGGCTTCCTGAATTGCCGTCGAAGAGACCAGCATGTCCTGCCGCAAACCGGAAACTTGCAGGATCAGCGAAGTCTGTACCGATTCGTTGCCGACAACTTCGATGTCGGTGACGCGATAAGCTTGTTGCTGTGCGAATGCAGATTCGCCGGTGAGCCAGCCCGCCGCCAACAAAAAGACCAGAAGTATGGTTGTGGCACTAAGGCCGCGTTTGAGCATAAATAATCCGATTCCCCTAGGCGGGAACGACGATCTTACTGACTTTCAGCTCCGTGTAAGGTTGGCGATGGCCTCTCAGGCGACGATACTTGGTGCGACGCTTGAACTTGAAGACCAGCACTTTGTCAGCCTTGCCCTGGCCGACGACTTCAGTTTCAACTTTGGCGCCGTCGACATAGGGCTTGCCCACCAGCGGTGCTCCCTCGCCGGCCAGCAACAGAACCTTGTCGATATCAAAAGCGCTGCCGGGCTCGCCCGCAATCTTGGGAATTCGAATCAGGTCGCCTTCGCTGACCGAGAACTGTAAACTACCACTTTCCACTACTGCGTACATACTAATAGCAACTCCATTGGTTTCAAGATAGTTGCGCAAATTAGCCCCTGACCGAGCAAAGTCAAGCACAAACTAGCGCGCGCCGCAGCGTCTCCATCAGTTGTCATAAACTTCGGGGCGGCAGGAAGTTCCCCAAAAAGGCCTGCTGTTACGATTGACAGGTTCACCCGGCCGCGCTAAGTTGGCATGATGGCTGATTTCAAGCTGGTATCGAAATATGCGCCACGCGGCGACCAGCCGCAGGCAATCGAGAAACTTGCTCAGGGGCTGCTCGACGGCGAACGGCATCAGACCCTGCTCGGGGTGACCGGTTCCGGCAAGACTTTCACGATGGCGAACGTCATCGCCAAAGTCGGCAAACCGACCCTGGTGATCTCCCACAACAAGACGCTCGCCGCTCAGCTTTATGGCGAGTTCAAGACCTATTTCCCAGAGAACGCGGTCGAATTCTTTATCAGCTATTATGACTACTATCAGCCGGAGGCCTACATCCCGGCCAGCGATACCTACATCGAAAAGGATACCGCGATCAACGACAACATCGACCGGCTGCGGCTGCGAGCGACCAGTTCGCTTTTGGAGCGCGATGATGTGATCATTATTGCCTCGGTCTCCTGCATCTATGGCATTGGCTCGCCCTCGGAATATAAGAGCCTGCTACTGACGCTCCAGCAGGGTGAGGAGTTTGAGCGGGACAAGATTCTCCGGAAGCTGATCTCGATCAACTACAACCGCAACGACCTCGGTTTTGCGCGCGGCAACTTCCGGGTGCGCGGCGATACAATTGAAGTCATGCCAGCTTATGAGATCAATGGCGTGCGGATCGAGATGTTCGGCGACACTGTCGACCGAATTCGTATCTTCGATCCGCTGACCGGTGAGGTCCAGCGCGAGACTGAGCGGATCAGTATCTACCCCGCCAAGCACTTTGTCACCGGCTCGGAGACCTTGCGCAAGGCCGTCGGCCAGATCGAGGCTGAACTGAAACAGCGGCTGGAGGAATTCCGCTCGCAGGACAAGCTGCTGGAGGCGCAGCGGCTGGAATCGCGCACCAGCTATGATCTGGAGATGATGAAAGAGATCGGCTTCTGCAGTGGGATCGAAAACTATTCACGTTACCTTTCGGGTCGCCAGCCGGGGGAGCGACCCTACACGCTGATCGATTTCTTTCCCAAGGATTTCTTGCTGTTTATTGATGAATCGCACCAGACGATCCCCCAGATTCGCGGCATGTATGCCGGTGATCGCTCTCGCAAAGAAGTGCTGGTCGCGCATGGCTTCCGGCTGCCCTCGGCAATGGATAACCGGCCGCTGGTGTTCGAGGAGTTTTCCAAACTGATTCCCCGGGCGGTCTATGTCTCCGCGACCCCGGCTCCTTACGAACTGGAACTCTGCGGCGGAGTGGTGGTCGAGCAGGTGGTCCGACCGACCGGGTTAGTTGATCCGAAGATCACGGTCAAGCCGGTGAAAAACCAGATCGACGATCTGATCGGCGAGATTCGCAAGCGCACTGAAAGCG
>JBDRQZ010000095.1:0-9629 GCA_043826025.1 bacterium
TGCCCGATCTGACATACCACATCTACCGTCGCGCGGCCAGCTCCGACGGCTCCTTCTTCCGGCGCGATGATCCTGATGGCTTACTGGCCAATCCCGGCGTAGCCGGTGGCGAATTCGTCGACACCGGGGTGGTCGCCGACATCGAGTATGACTACCTCCTGATCGCCGAAGACCCGGAGGGGAGGCTGGGGATACACTCAGGTGTGCTTGATACCGGGGTACAGTCATACATTTGTGGCGATGCTGACAGTGATGGAATCGCCAATATCACCGATGCGATCTATATCATCCAGTACATCTTTGCCGAGGGGCCGCCGCCGCAACCATCGGCGGCGGGTGATGTGGATCTCAGCGGCGCGGTCAATATCACCGACGCTGTCTATCTGATCCAGTGGATTTTCAACAGTGGTCCGGTGCCCTGCGAAGCTTGTCCCTGAGGCCAGGAGAAAATCGTGCGCAGTTCATTCGTGCTCTTGTCAATTCTCGTCGCAGTCTTTACGGCAGGACTTCAGGCGGAACTGGCCACCGAGCGGGACATGGAGCTGGTCTGCCGAAACTGGCTGGAGTTTATGGTCAACGATGCTGGAAACTGGGGAGGCAGCCACACACCAAGAGTAGCAAGCGCTGTGGAGATCAGAGCGGAGGGACTTCTCCTGGCCCGTGCCTTTCAGATCGACCCCGGCGGTTTTATTGTAGTGCCGGTTCTCAAAGAACTGCCGCCAGTCAAGGCTTTCTCCACGGAGGGTAAGTTCGTCCTCGACGAACAGCTCGGGATAGGTGCATTGCTGCGTCAAGTATTGGCGGATCGCTTGCGAAAGTTCACGTTTTTAGTTGGTGATCTGAGTGCACCGCAATCGGTAACTCAACCACTGTTCGACAGCAGTAATCGTGTCGCCTGGGAGCAGTTGCTGCAGCCTGCTTTCCGAGCGCCGCGAGCACAGGCCGGCCCCCTGCTGTCGACAACCTGGCATCAGACCGCACCGTACAACAGCTACTGTCCCTGGGGTGATGGTAACCGCAGCGTCGTCTGGTGCGTGGCGACCGCGCTGGCGCAGATAATCAACTACCACGAATGGCCGCCGGCAGGATTCGGCCACACCGAGTACCTGTGGAATGGCGATCAGTCC
Organism: bacterium; assembly: GCA_043826025.1. Classification (GTDB taxonomy): domain Bacteria; phylum Zixibacteria; class MSB-5A5; order CAIYYT01; family CAIYYT01; genus JBDRQZ01. The sequence continues at coordinate 1,128 of JBDRQZ010000095.1, forward strand.
TGCGGCGATACCAGCCCCGGTCTGTTGTTGTACGCCAATTTCTCGGACCGCTATTTCTACAATGGCACAACTCATGACATCGCCGAACTCTCGATGGAGGTCGGCAAGTCCTATCATGTCGATTATGGCGTTTGTTATTCGGTGGGCGACACGATGCCAACCTACAGATTGCTGCCCGACTACTTTGCCTACCAGGATTCGGTGCGCGACAACTTCCGCTCCGACTTCACCGCATCGGAGTGGTTTGCAACGATTCAGGAAGAAATCGACAGCAATCGTCCGATCGACTATCTCATCTTCAATCACATGATTGTCTGTGACGGCTGGATGACAGTTGGCGAGCAGATGTACTATCACATGAATTATGGCTGGGGCGGCGGCAGTACCACCTGGTATGCACTCGATCAGCTCTACTGCGGTTGGGCCGGCTGCGATCCAATGCTCGAGCACATGTACACTCACATCGCACCGGACAGACAGATCATGTTTTATGCCGACACTCTGGCCGGGGAGGCACCGCTGACTCTCCAGTTCACCGGCAGCTCAGACCTGATCGTCGACAATTGGCAATGGACCTTCGGAGATGGTTCCTCATCCGCGGAGCAGAATCCGCAGCACACTTATCAGAATCCCGGCCTCTATGGTGTGACCCTGCGGCTTGAGTCCGGCGCGATCACGCGTGAGCGGACTCGTGCAGATTATCTTTATGTGCTGGCAGACAGCATTACCGCCACAGCTTCCAGGCTGGAGCCAGGCGGACAGTTCGCTGTCGATGTCTCCGCCACTAACCTGATGCCGCTGACCCGCATTCTCCTGCCGGTAACCTATGCAGGTGATCTGGAGCTGACTTATGACTCCTGCTCAGTGCTCGGTTGCCGGACGGAGCAGTTTCAAAGCGTGACCGAAAGCGACCTTGACCCCGCGAGCAGGCGTCTCTGTCTCGACCTGCAGGCGTGGCTTTCCGGCTATTCGCAAAAGCCATATCTCGATTCGGGTTCCGGCGTTATCGCCCGACTTTATTTCACCGTCGACAGCGGTGCGCTGCCGGGACAGCTGGCGACCATCGGTTTCGACGGCTATGACGGCTATGAAGTGCGGTTTGATGGCACCATTCATGGTTTCGCCCACAGCTACCGACCCGCTGCGGCTGACCTCAGCGTCGACATTGGTTTCGTTTGTGGTGATGCCAACGCCGATCTGATCGTCAATGTAACTGACGCCGTCTATTTGATCAGTTACGTCTTCAACAGCGGCCCGGCGCCGACCCCCTACGAGGCCGGAGACGCCAATGAGGATGACATCGTCAACATCACCGACGCTGTCTATCTGGTTCAGTGGATTTTCAACAGCGGACCGGTGCCCTGCGCAACCAACCTCTGATTGTTGACATGGACAAGCACGTCGATTGTTATTGCGGTTTAGCGCCTCAGAAGCTATAATTAGCTACATATATTTCTTATCACTATAAGGACTTAGGCAGTGGCTCTAATTCCACTCGGGAGGCCAGGTCATGGGAATCCGCTTCGGTCAACTAGCAGTTGCATTAGTAATCTGCTGCACGATGCTCAGCCCTGCTGCGTGGGGCGCACTAAATCAGGTCGACGGTCCGCAACTTGAGGACACCCCCCAGCGGCTGAACCCGCCCTACACGACGGTCAGGGTCCACAAGGTTGGCAATGTCCATCTTGCAGTGACTAATTTCGGAATGATAGGGACTCAGTTCGCGGGGCTGTACGATCCGGAAACGGGCGAGCTTGCGCCTTCCTGCGAATACTCGGCAGATTCAGACATCGAGTACCTGTTCCAGGGTCCGCTCTGGATCGGTGCGAAAGTCGGTGGCGACTCGCTCGTGTCAACCGGCCACGACGGCTGGCAGCACGTCTTCGAGATGTTTGCCAGCGAGTATCCCGAAGGCGACATGGCGAAGCGCTCGACCAGACCGACGGACCCGGCTTATGACCCGGACGCGATAAGTGAGGCCGATTACATCGCAGTATATTACGACACCGTGACCAACCCGAGCTACGTAGCACAAAATCCGGATGATGGCAGGCCGCATCAGCCGCTGGGCTTGCAGATTCGCCAGGAGTCATATTCCTGGAGTGACGAAGAATCTGAAGACTATGTGATTGTGAGATGCACTTTCAGCAACATCGGGAGCAATTACCTTGATGACATCTATATCGGTATCTACATGGATTCCGATGTCTATCACTTTACTCAGACGAGCGGGTTCACCGATGACATTGCCGGCAGCATAATAGTCACCGAGCCGATCTGGGGCGAAGAATTGCGGGTTGGCTGGGCCGCCGACAATGACGGCGATCCGTCTTCGGGAAGCTGGGATTACGATTCGCCGCTCGCCGTCCTCGGCATAGCCCCTCTGGATATCCCCGGCGCCGTAGAGCCGAATTTCAACTGGTGGGTCTCCAACGGCGTGGCTGCTTTGGATTGGGGACCACGCCTGGCGGAAAACGATCAGGACTTCGGCACCGGTGGACTCGGCACGCCGGCCGGCGATCGGAACAAGTACTACATTATGGCCACGCTTGAGCGGGACTATGATCAACTTTGGGCAGCTGTGGATCTCACGAGTGAAGGGTGGCTGCCGCCCAGCTCTACGATCAGCGAGGATCTCGCCGACGGCTATGACACTCGTTTCCTGATCTCATTCGGAGGCGTTGATATGGCGCCGGGCGACAGTCTGCAATTCGCCTACGTGGTCGCCTTGGGAGATAACTTCCACGTCGGACCAACCGATTTCGCCGATCTCTATGACCCGAACGATCCTCAGGCATACTACGATGCACTCAACTTCGGGGACCTTCTCACCAATGTCCGTGCTGCTTTCGAGAGATACCAGTGTGTCAAGTATGTTTGCAGTGAATGCGTGATGAGCCTGGACACGGTGCATGCTCCTGCGGCGTTTGCAATAGAACCGATTATCGAGACGCTCTATTTAGGAGACCTTGCCTTTGACTACACGGCGGCTCAGATCGACCCGGCGAGCATAACTCTGGGCTCGGGTACGGTGCCGACCTCTGCTACTCTGCTAGAGACTCACCCGGGGTTCACCGGCTCGGTCCTTGAGGTAAGCTTTGACCTGCGTTCGCTGGTCGCCGAATTCGGAGTGGCCTGGGATGTCAGCACGCGACCGGTGACCGTCATCGGAGAACTAGCTGATGGTCGCGAGTTCTTTGCAAAGAGTGAGTTAGTGCTGATCGGCCACCGAGCGGGTGACGCGAATGCCGACGGGTTTGCCAATATCACCGATGCGATTTTCATCATCCAGTACATCTTCGCCGGCGGTACAGAGCCCCAACCACTCCAAACCGGCGATCCCGATTGCAGTGGAACGGTGAACATCACCGACGCTGTCTATCTGGTTCAGTGGATTTTCAACAACGGTCCGGCACCGTGCGGAGGCGGGTCCTAAACCAGCGGACAACTTGGGCTTGACAGCGCGCTAAACCAGGCTATCTTTCGATTGGGTAGTCCATGTAGTAGTATTCAATAGCCAATAGCACCGCGCGCGCACACGAGTGCCGCCAGTCGGACAGGTGAAATTATGAAATCCGCCATTGCCCTTATTGCGGCGTTCTTCCTGATGCTGCTGTTTTCCGCCGGTTACTCTGCCGATCTTCGACCTGAACGCCTGACACAAGCCGAGATCGATAAGCTTCGCGAGCAGCGCCATGAATTCTATCGAGCCGAGGCCGCCGGTATGAACGAGTCGATCCGGGCGGAACTCCTCGCCGAATCCGACAAGGTCGACGGCAATCAGAATGACTATGATGTCCACTACTATGTGGTCGACCTGCGGCTTGATTTCACTGCGGAGTCTATCGCCGGACATGTCGAATATGAGATTGAGTCGAAAGTCGCGGCGCTCGGCAGCGTCGATCTAAATCTGGTCGACCAGATGTCGGTCTCCGGCGTCACGGTTGAGGGGCAACCGGCCACCTTCTCGCATATCAATAACCTGCTGTCAATCACCTTGCCTGCCAGCTACTCTGAGGGACAACGGTTCGGGATGATCGTATACTACAGCGGTCAGCCATCGTATGCGGGATCCTCGGGAATGGAGTTCGCCCCGATTGATGGCTATCCAGTGTGCTGGACCCATTGCTCACCCTATGCCGCCCGTCACTGGTGGCCCTGCAAAGACTACCCGGTTGACAAAGCCGACAGCGTCGATCTCTGGTTTGAATACCCGGATGCCTACACCTGCGTCTCGAATGGTGTGCAGCTTACTGATGTCGATCTCGGCGATGGCTACCGACGCACGCACTACAGCCACAGGTATCCAATCACCACTTATCTGGTGGCGGTCGCCTGCGCTCAGTATGACGAGCACCTCCAGACCTGGGATTATGACACCGTCTCGATGCCGGTTTACAGCTATGCCTTGCCTAGCGCGCCTGATGAATTCACGGCATTTCAGGAAGTCACCCCCGACGTCCTCACTCGTCTCAGTGATCGCTGGGGATTGTATCCTTTCAGCAGGGAGAAGATGGGTAGCGCGAGCTATGGCTGGGGTGGCGCGATGGAGCACCAGACCTGCGCCTTCTACAATACGACCTTTTTCGACGATTGGGTCATCGCCCACGAGACCGGGCATCAGTGGTTTGGCGATATGCTCTCCGCCTGCAATTTCCATCATGTCTGGCTCAAAGAAGGATTCGCCTCGTATGGTGAGGCGATTTACTTCGAGAGTCGCGACGGGCAGCAGGCTTATTTCGACCACATGCAGACGCAGAAATTCATCGGCGACGGCACTGTGTATGTCGAGGACCTGCTCAATGACGATATCTTCGATCCCAATCTCACCTATGACAAGGCCTCCTGGGTGGTTCATATGTTGCGCGGTGTCGTCGGTGACGCCGATTTCTTCGAGGCGGTTGCGACCTATCGAGCCGCGCATGAGTACGGTTGTGCAGTGACGGAGGATCTCGCCGATGCGGTGAGCAGTGTGGCCGGTGAGGACATGACCTGGTTTTTCAACGAGTGGATTTACGGCGCCGGCAATCCGGAATATCAGTATCAATGGCTCTGCGAACCGAGTCAGAGCAAAGCGGGCTACACTTTGCACCTATTTGTAGAGCAGGTACAGACCTACGGGACCTATTTCCGCATGCCGATCCAGATGGTGTTCGCGACTACCGGCGGACCAGTTGACACCACGCTCTGGTGTCAGGGCGCTGAGCAATATCATCTTCTCGAATTGCAGGACTCAGTGACTGCGATCCAATTCGATCCCCATGAGTGGGTGCTGCGCACCGCCGAGGAAGTGCCCTTCACTTTGCATCTGATTCCGCGCCAGCTTCCCGCAGGTCACCTCAACTATGCCTATCGTGCCGAGCTGCGCGGCTTAGGCGGAGTTCCTCCCTACACTTGGTCCAAATCCGGCGGCGATCTGCCGCTGGGGCTGTTCTTCTACCCGGACAGTGCGTTAATCAAGGGGACTCCCAGTTGGCCGGCTAATTACTACTTCAGCTTAAAGGTCACCGATTCCGATAGTCCGCCTCACAGCGAGATACACAGCTTCACCTTAGCCATTCTGGCGGAGCCACCGGTGATCTGTGGCGACGCTGATGGCGACCAGATCGTGAATATCACCGATGCCGTTTACATTATCAGCTATGTCTTCAATTCAGGCCCCGAGCCGCAACCGTACGAAGCCGGCGATGTCAACGAGGATGGCATCGTCAACATCACCGACGCTGTCTACTTGATTCAGTGGATTTTCAACAGTGGTCCGGCGCCCTGTTCTGATTCACCATAGTCTGCAGGGTTGTCTTCAGTACTCTGCCGGACCCTCCCTCATGCAGGGCTCAGCCCGGAATTTCTACCTGACCTGTAGACATTCGCCTTGTAAAATGCTGAAAATCTGCTATACTAAGCGCTAGACTATACTTCTTCTTTCTCGCCGCGGCGTTGTCCGCCCATTAAGGAGCTACGAGCATGCGACCTGGAGCAACACCCTCCTATCTCAGAACGATTCTGTCGATTACTTCCATCTTGCTTCTGACTGTCGCGCTGCAAGCGCAGAACCAGACACTCGGCCTGCTCGATTTCGAGCAGGGCGCAGCAAGTCCCGGCTACAGTCTCTTCGCCCCCAATCAGTCAACCGAGACCTACCTGATCGACATGTTTGGCCGGGTGGTCAATAGCTGGAGTAGTGGCGTCACACCCGGAATGTTAGCTTACTTGCTGGAAGATGGCACTTTGGTGCGCGCCGGAAACGGTGCCGCTGGAATCGGCGCCGGTGGACTGATCGAGAAATATGACTGGGATGGCCACCTGCTCTGGCAGTATGACTATGCCGAACTGGATCACCTGCAGCATCACGACATCGAACCGCTGCCCAACGGCAATGTGCTGCTCCTGGCCTGGGAATATCGCACCGAGGCTGAGGCGATCGCCGCCGGGCGCAATCCGGCGCTGATCTCCAACGGCGAGCTCTGGCTGGAACATATCGTGGAAGTGCGGCAGGATGGCTCCGGCAGCGGCGAGATAATCTGGGAATGGCATGTTTGGGATCACCTGGTCCAGGATTTTGACTCGACCAAGGCGAATTATGGTGTGGTGGCGGAGCACCCAGAACTGATCGATTTGAATTTCCCCGGCACCTCACAGAGTGACTGGATTCACGCCAACGCGATTGAGTATAACCCCGATCTCGACCAGGTCGTCTTCAGTGCCCATCAGTTTTCGGAACTCTGGGTGATCGATCACAGCACCAGTACCGCCGAGTCAGCGTCGCACAGTGGCGGCGACCGGGGCAAAGGCGGCGATCTGCTCTATCGTTGGGGGAATCCGCAAGCCTATGACGCCGGCGATGCCAACGATCAGCAGTTGTTCAATCAGCATGACACGCAGTGGATCAAGCCTGGTCTGCCCGGCGCCGGCAATCTCCTGATCTTCAACAATGGCGTTGCTCGTCCCAGCGGGAAATACTCCTCGATTGTAGAGATACAGTCACCGGTGGATGTTAACGGCAACTACCCCGCTCTAACGCCCGGTCAGGCGTATGGTCCCGCCGCACCTGTCTGGACCTATGTTGCCGCAGTGCCGACCGACTTCTATGCCGCCTCGATGTCGGGCGTGCAGCGTCTTAAGAATGGCAATACCCTGATCTGTCACGCGCCGCAGGGACGATTCTTTGAAGTGACACCTGCCGGCGAAAAGGTTTGGGAATATCGCAACCCGGTCAATTCGTGGGGTCCCCTGGAGCAGGGCTCCTTCCCCTGGGGCACCGGGACTTTTCGCTGTAATCGCTATGCCGCAGATTATGCCGGCCTCGAAAACGAGGATCTGACTCCAGGCACTCAATTGGAGACCTATCCGATTATGGTGGCAGCGGCGAAGCATGAGCCAGTGCAGCCGACTTCAGCCGATTCGGTCGTTGTAAGTGCCACTGTCGAAACCGACAATGTCCTGACCAGCGTGCTACTCTATGCCGATTTGGGCGAGGGGTTCGTAAGCATGCCGATGTTCGACGATGGAAACCACCATGACAGTCTCGCTCATGATCGCCTCTACGCCGCAGTGTTGCCTCCAGCCGCGCCTGAGACCATCGTCCGTTACTATCTGACCACGGCCGACAATATTGGCTCCAGTGTGGCTGACCCGCCGCTGGCGCCGGAGGTGACCTATCGCTATTTGGTCGCTCCTGCTGAATATCTCTGCGGAGATGCCGACGGTAACGAAATTGTGAATATTACCGACGCGGTCTTTCTCATCAACTACATCTTCAACTCCGGTCCCCCGCCCGACCCGGAGCTTTCAGGAGATACCAACTGCGATGGAGTCGCCAACGTCACCGATGCGGTTTATCTGATTCAGTATATCTTCAGCAGCGGCCCGGCGCCATGTGCCGGCTGCCCCTAGATCAGAAAAATCAACTTCCGGTTGACGGCTCTCTGGCCCGGCAGTAAATTGAGTAAAGAGTCCTTCACCCGGGGTTCGTCCGAACCCGCTAGCGACCAAAATACTGCCCAGGAGGAGCCATGAACCAGCGACACTGCCTGCCGGTGTTAATTCCGGCCCTGTTGCTTCTTGTTCTGATCTCAGGTTTACACGCCACCCCGCCGAATGTCAAGGTGAACTCCGATGTCACGCCCTATCTTGACAATGAGCAGCAAATCTGGATTAGTCCCTTCGATGCGAACATTGTCCTTACCGACTGGCGCGACTGGCGGCTGAGCTACCGACGGATCGGGATCGGTGTCTCGACCGATGGCGGTGCGACCTGGTCGGATTCATTGGTCAGCGATACCTACTATAATCGGCAGTCCGATCCTTGCCTCACGATAGATTCGCAAGGCCGCTTTTACATGTGTATGCTCGATTATGACAACGATGATGATACTAAGAGCCGAATTGTCACGTATCGCTCCGATGATTACGGCGTCTCGTGGAGCGGACCGGTCTCAATGACGGCCGAGGCAGCCCATTTTGAGGACAAGCAGTTCACTACGGTCGACCGCACCGGCGGAC
>JBDRQZ010000096.1:0-6424 GCA_043826025.1 bacterium
TGCTCACCCGGCAGGATGTCAACAACCTGTTAGAGCGGGTCAAGCGCGAAGCTCCGGCTGCCGTCGACGGTGTGGTGCCGGAACTGCTGACGCTGGCAACTGTGCAGAAGGTCTTGCAAAACCTGCTCGCCGAGCGGGTCAGCGTGCGCGATGCGGTGACAATCCTCGAAACGATCGCCGATCAGGGCAGCCAGACTAAGGAACCGGATGTCCTCGGCGAATATGCCCGGTTGGCGCTGCGTCGCAACCTGATTCGTGACTACATCGGCAATGATGGCAAGCTCCATGTTTGCACTCTCGATCCCAAGGTTGAGAAGCTGTTGGCCGACAATGTGCAGGCGACCAAGCAGGGTCTGATGCTGGTGCTGCCGCCGGAGCAGGGAGAGGCGCTCAGCCACAAGGTCAATGCGGCGCTGGAAGAACTCGGCCGTCAGGGTCTGCCGCTGGTGCTGCTGACCAGCCCCAATGTGCGTCTGGCGCTACGTCGTTATCTCGTCGGTGCGATTCCCAAACTGGTGGTGCTCTCCTACTCGGAGATAACTCCTGATATCGAAGTTTACTCTCAAGGGACTGTGAGTTTGGATAATGCTGATTAAGAATTTTCAGGCAGAATCGATCCAGAAAGCGCTGGATCAGGTCAAACGCGAGTTTGGCAGTCAAGCGGTGATCCTGAAGACCGACATCGTGCGCGAGCGCGGTCAGAAGCTTTTCAGTGTCACGGCGGCGCGCGATGCACAGAGCGTCACCCCGGAAACCCCGGTGGTCGCTCCGCCGCGAAATCGTATCGCTGCGCCCATCCCCGAAATGGTGCCGCGCGGTAATGCGCTTGAAGCGGTAGTGATTGATCTACTGCTGCCGGAGCTGTTGACCGAGGAGGCGCAGCACACCTTTGCGGCGCTACGCGACCACGATGTCGATCATCCGACGGCACTCTCAATTGCGCGCCGGTTGCATCAGGGTGGCGACGAAGATCATGATATTCTCGCCATGCTTGCGGCGCTGGCGCCGGAGCGTACTCAGTTGCCGGCAGACTGCCAACGCGTCGCCTTTGTCGGCCCTCCGGGAGTCGGCAAAAGTTCGGTGCTGGCCAAAGTGGCGACCCGACAGGTGTTCAGCCGGGGGCGCAAGGTGCAACTGAGCACTCTGGACAACTTCCGACCGACCGCGGAAGCGGAGATCGCGAATCTCGCCGACATTCTTGGCTTTGTCGAGGAGCGACGCAAGTCGGAGGCGCAGGCGGAAACCGACCAGTTGCTGCTGATCGATACCGAGGGAGTCACCCCGGGCGATGTCGAGGCGTTGCTGCGCCTCAATCAATCGCTCAAGGAGCTTGGCGATTGCTTCACGGTGCTGGTGCTTTCGGCTACCGCCAGTTGGCGCAATAACCGGCGCAATCTCGATTTCTTCGCCGATCTCGGACTGGATGCCCTGGTAGTGAGCGGACTTGATCTGACCACTCAGTGCGGCATGCTCTTGAATATGAGAAATGGCGACTATCCGCCGCTGTTGGGAATCACCGAGAGCCGCATGCCGACCAGCGTGCTGGGAGATTTCGACGTTCGCAGCTACGCCGACAAACTGATCGGAGATGAATATGATGGATAGAATGACCCCCGTCGACAGTCGGGCTTTCTATCTGGGAGTCTGCTCCGGCAAAGGTGGCGTCGGCAAGTCGACTGTGGCGCTGTTGCTCGCCTCACGGCTGGCGGAAGCCGGTTGCCGCACTTTGTTGGTCGATGCCGACTTCGGTCTTGGCGACCTGGCAACTCTGACCAATGTGACAATCAAGTATGGTTTCGAGGACTTGCTGCAGGGGCAAGTAAGTCTCGAAGAAGCCTCACTGCGGATCGGCCCACGACTTTGGCTGCTGGGCAGTAGGCCGGGCAGCTATCTGCCGCCAGAGGGAATCAACGCTCTCGGATTGCGGGAGTGCAGCGAGATCGACACGCTTTTCGACGTTGCGGTGATCGACACGCCGGCATCACTTGGGGAATTCAACTTGCGGCTTCTGGCAGGTAGCGATCTGGCCTTGACGATCACTACCCCGCGCATCCCGGCAGTCGCCGATACCTATGTCCAACTGAAGCGGTTGGTGGAGCTGCGCCGTGATCTCGAGTGCGCCTTTCTGGTCAACTTGGTTGAAAGTGAGGCGGAGGCGGAACAGGCAAAATCGAAGTTTCGCGAGCTGGTGGCGAAGTTCCTCAAACGGCAGATAAGTCCGCTGGCGGTCCTGGCCCAGACTCCGGGTCTGGTGCAGGCCTCGGAAACGCAGGCGTTGCTGGAGCTTACGCGCAAACCGAACGAGATCAGCAAAGCCTTCGCGGCAATAGTGAACCTTTTGCAGGACAGTTACTTAAAGAACAAACGCGGCCGCCGTTCCCTCTGGCAGCGACTGGAGCGGAGCGAGGGCCTAAAAGATGTTGGCACATTTGACGATAAACGTAGGGTGGCACTAGGCCCGCCTCAGAATGTGTCGACCGAACTACTTGTGAACCAGTGATCAAGGGAAAGGCGGCAAGAGCTATGGACGTCACGCGAACCTGGCAGAGCTACCGCAGTACGGGCGATCCAGACATCAGACAGGAACTCCTTAATCACTACTTGCCACTAGTGAGAAATGTTGCCGGGAGATTAGCGATGGGCTTCCCCAAATCGGTGGAAGTTACCGACCTGGTCAACACCGGCGTTATCGGTTTGATCGAAGCCTTCCGGAATTTCGATCCCTCGCGGGGCATCAAGTTCGAGACCTACGCCGTGCCCCGTATTCGTGGCGCGATCCTCGATGAGCTGCGGAGTCTCGACTGGGTGCCGCGCTCGACTCGCGCCAAGTCTCGGGAACTGGACCGTGCCGCGGTTCACCTGGAGACGAAGCTGGGACGGCGGCCGAGCCATCGCGAGCTTGCAAGTTACATGAACATCACCATGGAAGAGTTCGCCTCCACCCTTAACGATGTGAGCGGCTCGACCCTGTTGTCGCTTGACGAGATGATCTATCGGGAAGAAGACAATCGCCAGATTCCTCGCGTCGAGACAATCGAGGGGAGTAACAAGAATTCAGTCCTCGGTGAAATCGAGGAGATGGAGTTGCGCGCCTATCTCGGGCTCGCGATCTCCAATCTCAGCGAACAGGAAAAGTTGGTCATCGCGCTCTACTACTATGAAGAACTGACGCTGAAGGAGATCGGCGAGGTGATGCGCATCTCCGAATCACGAGTGTCACAGATACACACCAAAGCTGTGACCAAACTGCGCGGCCTGGTTCGGGAGAGGTTTGCGCTCTAGAAAGTAGTGCGAAATGGTACGCCCAATCGAAGTTCAGGACAATTTGGCGAAGACGCCGGCGGCCGAGCGAGTAAATCAGATCGAGAAGGCGGCGCCGGATATCGACCAACGTCAGGCAGAACTGGCTGTCCGGGCGGAGCAAGCGCAGAAGCAGCGTGAGGCAAATGAGCCGGAACGGACGGATGAAGTGCTGATCAGGCGTGACCATCAGGGAAAGAGAGATGACTCAGACAAGCGCCGGAAGCGCAAACGCAAAGACAAAAGAACTGATCGCGGTCTGGATGTGACCGCCTGAATGAGGAGAGAGTGAGCATGGATGCCTGGAGTGTTGCCCAATTGGGACTGGATCTGCTGTTCGCAGTAGTGGTCGCGCTGGCCATCGCCGGCTTCATCTACCGCCGCGAACTTAAGCTGCGTCGCGAACTGGTGGCGGTTCTCGGTGAAACCGCGTTGAGTGTTGGCGCTGAAAAATCCGCCGTGGCGGATACGGAGAAGGCGCCGCCGTCGGCCACCGAGCGCGCCAACCGCTATCTGGAAGCGGTGCGCCTGTATCGTGGCGGCCGCAACCGTGATGAAATCGAAAACAAGCTTGGTATCTCCCTCTCCGAGATGGAGCTGCTCAGCAAGGTGCAATAGAGCTGAGAGTGTTTAAGTAGAGGCAAGGTCATTATGAGCACGGAATCGCCGATTTTTCTATCCAAAGTTGAGTGCCCGATCTGCAAGACGGTCAATGAATTCGAATGCATCAAAGTAGGCGCATACGTCGAGAAGGAGCATGATACCGATTTCTGCCCTTCCGAGCGGGACTGGCAAAATGCCAAATATGCGCTGGTGAACCCGTTGCTCTACTTCATGGCCACCTGTGAAAACTGTTATTACACGCGTGAGTTCAAGCCATCGTTTCGCGACTGGAAGAACGACACACGCTTTCGTACATATCAACAAAAGAAAATCCAGGCGAGCCACCTGACGAAGCTAGCCGAAGAGGGCTCGGTGCTGCGGATGCTTGGGGGCGCCCGCGATCCCCAGCAGGCGCCATTTCCGACAGCCGTGGCCAAGTTCTTACTGGGCATCTACGATGAGTTGCTCTTGGAGCGCCCGCGCAAACTTGATCTGGGACGGTTCTTCCTGCGCATCGGCTGGCTCTATCGCGAGCACAATGCCAACAGCCAGAAGCCGGTCAACCATGCCGCGCTCTATGCCCGGGACATCGAAAAGGCCTACATTCGACTCAAAGGCTCGCAGGAAAACTTCGAGAACAACCTGACCAATGTCTCCCATCTGGTCGAGGAACAGTTCAAAATGGCGGGTTCGGCCTCACCGGGCGGCGAGTTCCTGGCGATTCAGGACAGCTTCCGCGACTCGCTCGAAGAACTGAAGCTCCTGCAGCAGCAGTTGCAGAATTCGCTGAACGGCTTGTCGCAGAGTGTGCAGAACAACCGCGAGGTGGTGAGCAATGTGTCGTGCGGTGACGGCGGCGACTGTATTCCCTTCGGCGACTATCCCAGTTTTCAGGAGTTCATGGCAGCGCTGAAAAAGAAATGGGAGTATGTGCCCAACTCCGAGATGGAAGCACTACTATTCGCGATTGAATTCTATCGCGCCGCCCTGGAAGAGGGGCATGAGGTCCAGCCGGGCAATCAGCAGATTCAGGCTACCTATCTGATCGCTGAACTGTCGCGACGGGTCGGACGCAATGAAGAAGCACGCCAGTTTTTCAACAACGCCATTAAGGTCGGTCAGCAGTTTGTCTTCGAACATCGCGGCGACAAGACACGTACCGCGCTGGCGCAACGCATCCTGGAATTGGCTCTTTCGCAGGGCAAACAGAACCTGGCGGCAGCTTCGAATCGGTAGACTATGACGACGGTCCGCACAATTAAGGAAATCGACCCGCGCGAGTTGCAGCTCTGGGATCGACTTGAACTGCGCTTTGAGTTCGGCGGTCAGGAAAGTGTCTATCTGGCACGAGTGCACGACCGCGATTCTGAATTCCTGGTCATCGACCGGCCGACCTGGCTGGGCGGTGCGCCGGCGTTGAGTCCGGGTGCGCCGCTCACTGCGGCTTTCATGCGCCCTGACGCTGCTTATGCGTTTCGCAGCCACTTGGTCGATAAGGTGGACTCACCGCCGAACGGTTGGCGACTCTGCTATCCGGATGAGGTTGAGCGATTGCAGCGGCGACGCTCTTACCGACTTGCGGCCGAGCTAACGATCCAGGTGATTCCTCTGGATAAAGAGGATCACAGCCCACAGCCCGAAGTGCGTGGCCAAACCGCCGACCTTTCAACCTGCAGTGCGCGGATCAGACTATTGGCTGACCTGAGCGTCGACCAGATTGTGTTGCTACGGTTGGAGTTGCCTGACAGCGAACAAGAGTTGACGATGGTCGGCCGCGTCAAACGCCTCTGTCCGCTGCAGGAATCGGATTGTGACTACGGTATCGAGTTCTACACTCGCAGGGAGTTGGAGAAAGTACTCTCCGTGTCCCAGCGAGATCGTCTTCCGACAGCATACACCACCTTTGATGAGAAAAGCAGAACTGTGTTGGCTAACTACATATTTGCAGAGCAGGTCAGGCTCAGACAGCGTGGGCTGCTCTAACTCTGTGAGAGAGAGTGAAGGAGAGAAAGTATGAATGACATCAAAGCAAACGAACAGGATGAGATCGGATTCGAAATCAAGCGACCGGTGCAACTGCACCGTGGCAAGAAGCGTCAGTATGTCCGCCTGGAGATCGAGGCACCGATCACGTTCGCGCGGATCGATCTCGATCGCCCGCTGGAGGACCTGGAGACACACCAGATCGAAGGCAGCATCCTCAACATCTCCGGTGGCGGGGTGTTGATTGACAGCCACGAGCCCGTCGCCGAAGGGGAGTATCTCGCGATGAGCTTCGAGTTGCGAGACTACGAAATGGTCTCCGGCGTGGTCGGCAGAGTGCAGCGCCTCGATGATGATGGTGAGGAAGGCTGTCTGATGGGTATTGAATTTTGTGAAGAACGGGAGCTCATCAGCGTGTTTGGCGAGGCTAACGTCGGTGCGCGACTGGCCAGTTTCGATGAGCGGGTCAAACGCACGATTCTCAAGTACATCTTCGACCGTAAGGTCGCCGAGCGCTTGAACAAAGGAGAGAACGAGC